>CAVITM010000001.1:0-36483 GCA_963645455.1 Moraxellaceae bacterium
GAAAAAATATGTCTCTACCGAGTTGCAGTTAAAGTATCGTGATCTGTCCTATCTTGATCCGGATAATTTCATTCAGGTTATGATGGATGTATATGCCCAGACGAGCCGTCCCTTTGTGATTTTGATCGACGAGTGGGACTGCCTTTTTCGTGAATATGCGCATGATACTGACGCACAGAAGAAATATTTGGATTTTTTGCGTGCATGGCTGAAGGATCAGTCCTATGTGGCGTTAGCCTATATGACAGGAATACTTCCGATCAAAAAATACGGTTCGCATTCAGCACTCAACATGTTTACGGAATATTCCATGACGCAGCCTGGAAATCTGGCAGAGTTTTTTGGCTTTACGGAAGATGAGGTAAAGGAATTGTGTCGGATACATGGAATGAACTTTGAAGAAGCCAAGGTCTGGTATGATGGCTATGAATTTGCGGCAGGAGCGAATGATAGGACTTATTCAATCTATAGTCCAAAGTCTGTGGTAGATGCGATGCTCAGTCATATATATGATACCTATTGGAATCAAACCGAGACCTATGAAGCGCTCAAGGTCTATATTCAGATGAATATGGATGGGTTGAAGGATGCGGTGGTCCGTATGCTGGCAGGCGAACGGGTTGAGATCAATACGGGAACTTTTACAAATGATATGACGACTTTTGCAACCAGGGATGATGTGTTGACGCTGCTGGTGCATTTGGGATATCTTTCTTATTGCTTCAAAGACAAAACAGTAGGCATTCCAAATAAAGAGGTGTCTCTGGAGTACGTCAATGCGATCAGTACGATGAACTGGGGCGAAGTGATGCGCTCTGTAACTGCATCCAGAAAGCTGCTGCAGGCTTTGTGGGATATGGATGCGGATGCGGTTGCCAAGGGGATTGATCGTGCGCATGAGGAGATATCAATATTACAATACAATGATGAAAATTCACTGAGCTGTACCATTAGCCTGGCGTTTTATTTCGCCAGGGAATATTATACGATCGTTCGGGAGATGCCGTCTGGCAGAGGATTCGCTGATCTTTGCCTGATTCCCAGACCGACATATGCGGATAAACCGGCAGTGATCATTGAATTAAAAAAAGATAAGGATGCACAGGGTGCGATCCAACAGATAAAACAGAAAGATTATGTGCGTGCCCTGGAAAATTATAAGGGGAACCTGCTTCTTGTCGGTATCAATTATGACAAGGATAAGCATCACACCTGCGTCATTGAAAAATGGAACTTGGATTAACGATTGTACCTGAAATTAGAGAGGACCCCATGCAACAGGAATATGACTTTCACGACATCGCCCCGGCACAGGAGATGAATGCTTTTGAAGCGGACCGGGGCGTGTTGTATGTGACGGATGAGCGTGCCTGTTATGAGAGGCTGAAGGCGCAGGGCTGTTACGTTGTCCCCTATGTGCATGAGGGCAACCGGGACGTGACATTTCCGGATGCCCATTATATCGTGGAAGGACTGCAGGAGCTGGAACGGGAGGATCTGGAGCGGATTTACCGCCGGATGGCAGGACTGCCATGGGAGATCCTGGAGACTGACAGATGCCTGGTTCGGGAGACCATAGAGGCGGATCTGGACAGCTTTTATAACATATACAGCCAGCCCTCCATCACAAAATATATGGAGGATTTGTGTCCGGACAGGCAGCAGGAGCTGGACTATATCAGAGATTACCGGAAGTATGTCTATGACTTTTACGGCTATGGCATGTGGACCGTGTTGGAACGGCAGAGCGGTCAGGTGATTGGCCGCGCCGGACTCAGTATGCGGGAGGGCTTCGAGATCCCGGAGCTTGGATTTGTGATTGGGCTGCCGTGGCAGCGGCAGGGATATGCCTATGAGGTCTGTGAGGCGATTTTGCAGTTGGCGGGCCAGGAGCTTGGGATGGAACGGGTGCAGGCCTTTGTTTTGAGAGAAAATACCCCATCGGCCAGGCTCTGCCAGCGGCTGGGATTTGCCCGGTGCGGGCAGGAACGGCTGCAGGATGGTCGTTTGTATGATCGCTATGAAAAAACGGTGTCAGATTGCCCTGTGGTAGAAACCGTTGCAGGATCTGGGGGAATCTGCTAAGCTGATATAAAGGATGGAATCATGCGAAGGAAAGGTTTGAATTTTAGAAAAAAGAAGCGTGAGGTCAATATGCCCCTGCTTCGGGAGATAGGAATATGGATCGTGGAGCTGGCCATCGTCGTGGCCCTGGCAGGTGTCCTGGTCTATTTTTTTGGTGTGCGGACTACCGTGGTAGGTCAGTCTATGGGAGATCAGCTGCAGGACGGGGATCAGATTCTGATCAACCGTTTTATTTATAAGGTGAGCCGGCCCAAGATCGGCGATGTCATCGTCTTCCTGCCAAATGGCAATACCAAATCCCATTATTATGTGAAGCGAGTGATCGCTGCAGGCGGCGACACCGTTCAGATTACGGACGGTGTGATCTATGTCAACGGCGAACAGCTGCAGGAGGTACATTTTTCCGGCACCATTGCGGATTCCGGCGTGGCAGCAGAGCCGGTGACCCTGGATGCGGATGAGTGTTTTGTGCTGGGAGATTATCCGGCAGCCAGCGAGGACAGCCGCTATGCCAATATCGGCAATGTCAAATCAGAATATATCATCGGAAAGGCATGGTTCAAGCTTTTGCCCCTTTCTGATGCAGGACTTATTGAGTAGGAGAAAAAAATGCAATTTCAGTGGTACCCCGGTCATATGACCAAGGCCAGGCGCCAGATGCAGGAGGATATCAAGCTGGTGGATCTTGTCATCGAGCTTGTGGATGCCCGTATCCCCATGAGCAGCCGCAATCCGGACATCGATGAACTGGGAAAAAACAAGGCGCGGCTCATTTTATTAAACAAGGCAGATCTGGCCAATTCCCAGACCAATGCAGCCTGGACCCGCTATTTTGAGGAAAAAGGCTATACAGTGGTGCGGATGGATGCCAGAAGCCGCGCCCAGATGAAGCCCGTCAACAATGCGATCTTAGAGGCATGCAAGGAAAAAATTGAACGTGATCGCAGACGCGGCATCAAAAACCGTCCGGTACGTGCCATGGTGGTAGGCATCCCCAACGTAGGCAAATCCACCTTTATCAATTCCTTTGCGGGAAAAGCATGCGCCAAGACCGGAAACAAGCCCGGCGTGACAAAGGGCAAGCAGTGGATTCGCTTAAACGGAAGCGTGGAGCTGTTAGATACCCCCGGGATTTTATGGCCCAAATTCGAGGATCAGAGCGTAGGCTTGAAGCTGGCGCTGATTGGTTCCATCAAGGATGAGATTTTAAATATTGAGGAGATGAGCCTGGAGCTGATCCGGCTGCTGCTGCGGGATCCGGAAGATGCGGCCGCACTGCAGGCACGTTACGGTTTGTTGGAGATCGAAGAGCCGCTTCCCATTTTGGAGGAGATCGCAAGAACACGTTCCTGCATAAAAAAAGGCGGCGAGCTGGACTATTCCAAGGCAGCAGCGCTGCTGCTGGATGAATTTCGAAGCGGCATCATCGGCCACTTTACATTAGAGAGACCGGAGGAATATGGATCATGAAAGATTGGAACAAGCGTCTGCTGGGATTTCTGCTCTACCTGGCGCTGATCTTTGGAGTGGCTTTTGTATGCTCGCATTTTATCGTGGGGCAGGTTGTGGTGGACGGCCCTTCCATGAATGACACTCTTCAGAATGGTGACCGTCTGCTGATGAATAAATTTTCCTATCGGTTCAAGGAACTGGACCGCTACCAGATCGTTGTGTTCAAATATGCCTATGACGATACAGATTATATCAAGCGTGTGATCGGTCTGCCGGGGGAGACTGTTACCATCGACGATGACGGTGCGATCTATATCGACGGCACACTGCTGGAGGAAGACTATGGCAAAGAAGTCATCCAGGATCCTGGGCTGGCGGCTGATGGCATCACCCTGGGCGAGGATGAATATTTTGTGCTGGGCGACAACCGAAATGACAGCTGCGACAGCCGGGATGAGGACGTAGGAGCAGTGAAAAAATCTCAGATCCGTGGCACGGTATGGCTGCGGATCCGGCCGAATTTTGGGCTTTTGAGGTAAAAGATGATGGATAGAAAGAGTATTTCTGAGATCAGGGAAGCGTTCAAGGCTGCCTCTGTAGAAGAACTGCCTGCCCTGATGGAACATTACGGCGCAGATGAGCGATCCGGCGTGCAGCGCCTCATTGCACAGGCCCAGGGGCGGATAGAAAAATTGGAAGCAGAAAAGCACCGGATCTATGAGCTGTCTGCCTACGAGCGGCAGTATGCCCAGGCAGCCTATATCTGCGGCATCGATGAGGCCGGCAGAGGCCCACTGGCAGGACCTGTCGTGGCAGGTGCTGTCATATTGCCAAAGGACTGCGGGATTCTCTATATCAATGATTCCAAAAAACTCTCCCCTGCCAGGCGGGAGGAGCTCTACCAGGTGATCATGGACCAGGCCGTGGCAGTAGGGATCGGACAGATCAGCCCCCAGCGCATCGATGAGATCAATATTTTGCAGGCCACCTACGAGGCCATGCGCCAGGCCATCGGCAGCCTTTCTGTGACGCCGGAGATTTTATTAAACGATGCCGTGACGATTCCGGGGGTGGAGATTCCCCAGGTGCCCATCATCAAGGGCGATGCAAAAAGTATCTCCATCGGAGCGGCCAGCATCATCGCCAAGGTGACCAGGGACCGGTTGATGGTAGACTATGACAGACAGTATCCCGGCTATGGATTCGCAGAAAATAAAGGCTACGGTTCCGCGGCTCATATCGAGGCACTAAAACGCCTTGGCCCCACGCCCATCCACAGACGCTCCTTTATCGGGCATTTTGTCGGAAACGAATAAGAAACGAAATATATTTTGGATGGAAAGACGATTATGGATTACGGATTCTACAAGGAATATTTTAAGAATATGACCACAGATCGGTTCGCAGATTCCGCAGAGCAGCTTTTTGCATGGGGATCCTTTGTAGATATGGTCTGTCTGCTGATGCTGGTGCAGCGGGAGGCCAAGCCTCTGGAGGTGTCCGAGCGCATCAGCCTCTTCCCGGATACTGAGGAGATGATGCAGCTTTTAGAGCCGCAGAAGCCCTATGTTTTTCCGCAGAGATCGCAGATTCGGGCGATTTATGATACGCTGCGGGCAAAGTGTAACGGCAGTGATCTGTCACATGCGGATTTATCCCTCTGGCAGTTTTCTTTCGGGGATTTTGATGATATCGAATTTGTGGCGCTGCTGTTAGCGTATTTTTATGCATCGAATAAAAAATATGCAGCTGTCTTTTCCAGACTCCAGTCCGATGAACAGAGAGAATGTGGTCTGACGGCCGGTCTGGTGCGGGATTTCTGCAGTTTCTTCCTGTCCGGGGAGGAGAATGACCTTACGATTCTGCTGGATCAGACATCGGTATTTCATACCGTGCTGGTGAATGGAACGGATACCATCGCAGCTGCAGACCACCGCCTGGTGATCCGACCCCAGGTTTTTTCCTATATTTATACAGGAACGGACACACCGATGGGAGATTTGACGGATTGTGCCGAACAATTGGAGCCTATGGACGATCTGCCGGATACGATTGTGCGGGAGGATTTTTTGGATGAGCTGGTGCAGACGTATCATGAGATGATCCTTTGCAATATGCAGGGCGTGATCTATCTGCAGGGAGCCGGAGGCTGTGGAATATCCTATCTGGTTCAAAATATCGGAACGATATACGACATGCCGGTGCTTCAGGTGGATCTGCCGCGTCTGCTGCTTGCGGATGAGAGCCGGATGTATGAGCTGCTGCGGCAGATCATATGGAAGTGTCTGTTTGAACGCAATCTGCTGCTTCTGGAGCATTGCAGCGGCGCAGATTTTTACGTAACCGAATCGGCCAAAATCCTTAACTTTTTACAGCGGTTTGTCCGATGTATCATAATAGGATCTGAGGATGATTTGTCCGGCAGATGGCAGGTCAAGGGCATTGAATTTTCTAAAAAGATGCCGGCCTTTACCAGAGAAGAACATGGGCTGTTCTGGCAGAACATCGCAGGGGATTTAAATATCACCTATGGAGCGGATTTTGATATTGGGGAGATCGTATCAAAATATCGTTTGCAGCCGGGCAAGATTTTGGATGTTCTGCTCAAGGCGAGAGTCGCAAGTGAGTTCGATACACAGACCGGCCGGTTTATCGTGGATCGTCAGGCCATCGAGGCAGAGATCCGACGTATGGGCGAGCTTGACTTTAAGCAGATCGCACAGCAGATACCGGCTGCTTTTACACTAGAGGATCTCTTCGTCAGCAGCGAGACAAAATCACTTTTGACTCAGGTGATTCGCAGAGTAAAAAATCGCAGCCGTGTGTATCAAAAACTTGGGCTTGATCGACAGGCAGTTTACGGCAACGGCGTATCCGTGCTGCTTTACGGTCCTCCGGGTACCGGCAAAACCATGGCGGCGCAGGTGATCGCATCAGAACTGGGACTGAGCATTTTCCGCTGTGATTTGTCCCAGCTGATCAGCAAATATATCGGTGAGACAGCGAAGAATCTCAATGAAGTATTCAATGCAGCGGAAAAAGCC
This sequence comes from Moraxellaceae bacterium, assembly GCA_963645455.1. Taxonomy (GTDB): domain Bacteria; phylum Bacillota; class Clostridia; order Lachnospirales; family Lachnospiraceae; genus W0P33-017. Next base: position 6,582 of record CAVITM010000001.1, read on the forward strand.
AATGCCGTGCTCTTCTTTGATGAAGCGGATTCGCTTTTTACCAAGCGTATGGAGGTATCCACCACCAATGACAAGCATGCCAATGCGGAGACGGCTTTCCTGCTTCAAAAGATGGAGGCTTATTCGGGTGTGTGTATACTCGCCACCAATGTCGCGGGCAATTTCGACAATGCCTTTATCCGAAGGATCACCTATGCTATCGCCATTCACAAGCCTACCGTGGAGGAGCGGCTTTTGCTGTGGCAGAAACTGTTGGCCGGCGGTCGCTATGAGATTCACCAGATCAGTCCGGAAAAGCTGGCAGAGAATTTTGAATTCACCGGCAGTGAGATAAAGTCCATCTCCATCAATGCAGCTTTTTTGGCTGAGGCCCATGGGGGAGCTGCCATCGAGCGCAGCGATCTCATACAGGCGATTCTGATGGAGCGGCGCAAGCAGGGCGAGCTGGTGAGTATGGGAGATATTGCAAGTAAAGTATAAAATGTGACGGATGTATGAATGAGATCATTCAAAAAAGGAGGTAGCTTATGCCGTCAAAATATACCACAGATGCTTATAAAGACTTGATTTACAAACATCCGGACTGGAAAGCGGAGTCAAAGAAGTACGAGCAGGGCTTTGCGGCCAATCTGGCCAAGTCTCCGGTTGTCAAGGAGGCAGCCCATGGTGTGTTATCCCAGATGAACACCATACTGAAGGCCTATAGCTTACAGAAGGCCCATGGCGGAATGCAAGACGAAGGCATGGAGGATCTGGTGCTTTCAGCATCAGAGATGGCCGGTGAGAGTCCTACTGATTCCGGCGAATCGGTTCCTTCGGGAGAACAGTCAAATGACACCGCGACGGCTTCGGGAGACAGTGTTTCACCTGATTTTACCCTGGAGTCTGATATGGATGTGCTTATGCAGCAGATGGTCACTGGCGGTACCAATAAAAAAGAAGGAGCAGCCAGGGAGCATTCCTTTAATGATATGCTGAGCAACATCACGTACGCAGATCAGGCTATAATGGAATTCACTTATGGAGATAGAGCTGGTGGTGCCTTTTTAAAAAAGATGAATTTTAATTTGTTAGGCAACAAAAAGGCGGGGAAAAAGAATAAAAATGCCCTGTCGGATTCCAACTATTCCCGCATGAAAAAGCTGTTGGATAAGCAAAAGGAGAAAAAGTGGGCTCAAAAGTATACACCGGCAGAAATAAAGGCAAAGCGCGCCCTTTTACGGAAAAAGGATAAGCCGACGGCCGGTGCCATCACAAAGAAACCAAAAACAAATAAAAATATCGTAAAGATGCTGACAGCCTATCGCATGATGGGTGCCAACAAGACTGAACTGTTGTATTTTCGTCTGGCATTGATGGCCTGGATGGTCAGCTCCGGAAATGAGTCGATCTACAGCGTACTGCGCAGCTCTCACGAGGCCGGCGTTCGCGGTGACGAGGATATGACAGAGATGGCAGAGATGTATCAGACCATTGATCCTCTGAGCAAGGATGACATTCGTGAAAATTACGCACCGGATAAGCAGTATCCCCATGAGACGATTTATCTGAAGCTGGTGGAAGACCTATCCAAGAAGAGAAAAAACAATCGTTACAATAAAAACAGGGAGAAGGCCAGACTCGCCATGAGTCGGGAGCATATCGACTTAGAGGCCAGATTACAGGACAGCCAACTCATTGAAAAGCAGCAGAATACGCTCCAGCTGGGAAAAAATGCGTGTAGAAAGACATTGAATACTCTGCAGAAAGAGATCCAGGCATTTGAAGCTTTGACAAACCCTACGCAGGAGCAGATCGAGCAGAATGAACAGCGAAAAGTACAAGTAACGAAGCTGAAAGTCGAGCTAGAAGCTTTCAATACTGCTATTGGGAGTATCTCAAAGCAAAAGCTTGACATGGAAAACGATGTAAAGCGGTATGATTATTTCCACACAAATGATAAGCAAAAGGAATACGATGACTACCGCATCTATACGGATTCCGTAACACAGAACAACGATCTGTCCGGTGGAGAGGATCAGTTCTACTCTACTAAGGGTATGAATGCACAGGATGTCGGATTAAACGTCTATACGACGCCTGCTTACTACAACATGAATACCAATGAGGAAAAGGGCGCCAAAGAGGGTAAGAAGACACTGGAAAGCACAGGAGAGCTCTATCATGGTGATGATAAATCAGAGCGAAGGGATGCGGTTCTGCAGGATGTCCTGGATGTCATCCGTCTCTCCGGCCGTATTTCTCAGGATGCACTGTTGGAGCGAGGCGGAAAAAATGTGAATGAAAATACCCCGGATCACAAGCGGTTATTGTACCGTGGTGAGCCTTATGTGGGTGCGTTTTCACAGCCCACCGGCAGCGCCTATACGGTTGCAAAACTCACTTCCACCACATCAGACAGCAAGGTAGCAAAGGGCTTTTACGATAGCCGTGTACAGGGTGGTTCAAAGGGTGTGCTGGCAGCTTATGAGATCGATGATGTAACCGGTTTTGATGTCATGAATGTTTCAGCATTCAAGAGCGAGAAGGAGGTGCTTCTGCCGATTGGTACCGAGTTTATCATCGAGCATGAGGCAGCAGATGCCCGTTACAACCGTGCAACAGGTGAGATCAGGTATGAGAGTGAACTCAAAGACAAGCTGGATGATCCTGAATGGGGTGAACAGGTTACGCTGATCAAGTTTAAGCAGCTATCGAAAAAGGATCCCCGTGCAGCACATAAGAGATCAAAACGGGATGCCTACCGGGACAAACTGTTATCCCGCACAGCAAAGCGTGGAAAGTAAACATCTTCGGAGCTTGTTTTAAAACGTATTTCATTATATAATCATGGAAGTTACGAATTGATTTTATAAGGGAGGAATTACAATGGCAAATTGGAACAATCTTGATACACTGGCTTCCTATGGGAAGCTGCAGCAAACCACACCGGTGGATCTGCAGAAGGTGATGAGCGGTGAAAACGGCGCAGCCCGGGTGAAAAATTATCACGCACCCATGGCAGCAGGTCTGACCTATCATTACGCAGCCAAGGCTGTAGACGATGATACCCTTCAGGCACTGAGCGCACTGGCTGAGGAAGCAGAGCTCACAAAGAAGTTTCAGGAGCTTTATAACGGCGCTGTCATCAATACAGGTGAGAAGCGTCTGGTGCTGCATCAGCTGACCCGTGGCCAGCTGGGTGATACGGTTACGGCCGACGGCGTGGACAAGCGTGCTTTTTATGTAGAACAGCAGGAAAAGATCGCACAGTTTGCACGGGATGTCCATGAGGGACGGATCACAAATGCGGCCGGCGAGCGTTTTACTTCTGTGGTACAGATCGGTATCGGCGGTAGTGACTTAGGACCCCGGGCAATGTATCTGGCACTGGAGAACTGGGCAAAGAAAAATGATACCTTCCGGATGGAGGCTCACTTCATCAGCAACGTAGATCCGGATGATGCAGCTGCCGTACTGCAGTCCGTAGATGTGGCACATGCCATCTTTATCCTTGTATCCAAGTCCGGAACGACGCTGGAGACACTGACGAATGAAGCTTTTGTAAAAAATGCATTAAAGGAAGCAGGTTTAAATCCCGCAGATCATATGATCGCTGTCACCAGTGAGACTTCACCTCTGGCCAGCAGCACCGATTATCTGGCAGCATTTTTCATGGATGATTATATCGGTGGACGTTATTCTTCTACTTCTGCAGTGGGCGGAGCAGTATTATCCCTGGCTTTTGGCCCGGAGGTATTTGCACAGTTCTTAGAGGGCGCAGCTGAGGAAGATCGTCTCGCCACCAACGAAAATGTACTTGAAAATGCAGCTATGCTGGATGCATTGATTGGTGTCTACGAGCGAAATGTACTGGGCTATCCTGCAACAGCAGTGCTTCCTTATTCCCAGGCACTGTCCCGTTTCCCGGCACATCTGCAGCAGCTGGATATGGAGTCCAACGGCAAATCTGTCAATCGTTTCGGTGAGCCTGTGGATTATCCTACCGGACCGGTGATCTTTGGTGAGCCCGGAACAAACGGACAGCATTCCTTCTATCAGCTGTTACATCAGGGTACGGATATCGTGCCGCTGCAGTTTATCGGTTTTAAATCCAGCCAGATCGGCACAGATGTAGATATTCAGGGCAGCACCAGCCAGCAGAAGCTGTGTGCCAACGTAGCAGCCCAGATCATTGCATTTGCCTGCGGCAAGGCAGACGACAACCGCAATAAAAACTTTGAGGGCGGCCGTCCTTCCAGCATCATCATCGGAGAGCAGCTGACGCCTGCAGCTCTTGGCGCACTGTTGGCACACTTTGAGAACAAGGTAATGTTCCAGGGATTCTTATGGAATGTCAACAGCTTTGATCAGGAAGGTGTACAGCTTGGAAAGGTACTTGCAAAGCGGGTACTGGCTCATGAGACAGATGGAGCGTTAAAGGAATTTTCAGATCTTTTGAACATTTGAGAAATGACTATTGAAAAGCAATAAAAAAGGTGCCTGCCAAGTCGGCGGGCACCTTTTTTGGACTCTATTACATTATAGGAAGATATACTTGCAGATGAACAATACAGTCAGAATGTACATCAGCGGAGTGATCTTCTTAGCCTTGCCGCAGCACAGGTTGATGACTACATAAGAGATAACGCCGATGGCGATACCTTCTGAGATGCTGTACATCATAGGCATTGCAAGGAAGCACAGATATGCAGGAATGGCCTCGGTCAGATCGGTAAAATCGATATTTACCACGGAGGTGACCATAAGGAATCCAACGAAGATCAGTGCAGGAGCAGTTGCGAATCCGGGAACTGCAGTAAAGATCGGTGCGAAGAAGATGGCGATCAGGAATAAGAAACCGGTTACAACAGAAGCCAGACCGGTTCTTGCGCCTGCACCAACACCTGCAGAGCTCTCTACATAAGTAGTAGTGGTAGAGGTACCAAAGATAGCACCTACTAATGTAGCAATGGCATCAGCCAGCAGAGCGGGCTTGATGTTGGGAAGCTTTTCGTTCTCATCCAGCATGTCAGCCTTTGTAGCTACACCAACCAGTGTTCCGATGGTATCAAAGATATCTACAAACAGGAAAGCGAACAGCACAACGATAAAGTTGGTGATGCTCACACCGGTGAAATCTGCCTTGAATACCTGGCCAAAGGTCTCGCCGAACTTGGAGAAGTCTGTGATACCAAAGGAAGGATACAGGGAGTAGAAACCAGCCTCTGCATCGATCTGATACAGGCCAACTGCCTGTGCCAGCATACCAAGTACCCAGGTAGCGATGATACCGATTAAGATAGAAGCCTTGAAGCCCTTGATATTTAATACGATGATGATGAATAATCCGATCAGTGCAAGGATGGCACAGATGCCTTCGGTGTGGAAGTTTGAACGGAAGTCTACATAGGTCAGCAGTGTGGAATCGCTGTTGACAACGATATCTGCGCCCTGCAGTCCGATGAATGCGATAAACAGACCGATACCTGCAGTCACACCTTTTTTCAGGGTGCTGGGGATGGCATTGAAGATCGCCTCGCGGACAGAGGTCAGGGAGAGAACGATAAATACAACACCTTCGGTAGCGACAGCAGCCAGAGCAACTCTCCAGTCATAGCCCATACCGATACATACGGTATATGCAAAGTAAGCGTTCAGACCCATGCCGGGTGCCAAAGCAAAGGGATAGTTTGCCATGAGGGCCATACACATAGTTCCGACAAAGGATGCCAGACATGTAGCGATCAGGGCAGCAGTAGCATCAATGCCGGCAGCAGAAAGCATGGTCGGATTGACTGCCAGAATGTACGCCATTGTCATGAAGGTTGTGATACCACCGATTACTTCGGTACGCACATCAGTGTGATTTTCCTTCAGTTTGAAAAAACGTTCCATGATAGTAACATTTCCTTTCTTATTGAAATTCTCCTCGGGTTACAAATGTTGCGGGGATGACGCATGGGTCATCTGCAGCTTCCTATTTTCCTTCGTAGGAAATGACGGAAGCGACGTCGTATTTCGCTAAGCGTTCTCTGCCGTGAAGTCCCAGCAGCTCCATGAGAAATACGATCTTAACTACCTCGCCGCCCAGCTGCTCAACCAGTCGTGCCGCAGCCTCGATCGTACCGCCGGTGGCGATGAGATCGTCGACTAAAATGACCTTCTGACCGGGTGTGATGGCGTCTGCGTGCATCTCGATCTCTGCAGTGCCATACTCCAGCTCATAGGACGCAGAAACGGTTTTGCAGGGCAGCTTTCCTTTTTTACGGATGAGCACAAAGGGCTTTTTCATTGCGTAAGCCAGGGGTGCACCAAAGATAAATCCGCGGGACTCTGTGCCGGCAATGACATCACAGGGAACATCCTTGACCAGCTCGATCAGTGATTGAATCGCCAGCTGGAAGCCATCTGCATCCTGCAAAATACTGGTAACGTCACGAAACATAATACCAGGCTCCGGAAAGTCCGGGATCGTTCTGACATAATCCTCCAGTCTCTTCATTGGAATCCTCCTTTCCTATGTTTAGGCTATTGCGGGTTTGCCCGCAAGCCTCATTATAACATCATTGTCAAGATATTTTCCATATATAATGTAAAAAAAGACGGCGATTTTGCCTAATTTGTGAGGTTTTTGTGAATTCGGATGAGGGGACGGCTCATTTTAAGGTTCATTTTAGGTACAATCGCTACACTCAGTGCAGTTCAAAAAACGAAAGGAGGGGAAAAACACATGAATGAAGCAATCTACCGGCATGAGTGGAAGCATATCATCAACCGGGCGGACCGGATCGCCATTCGCCAGCGGATGCGTGCAGTGGCACAGACCGATGCCAATGCAGAAAATGGCAGATATGTGATCCGAAGCCTGTATTTTGATAATCTGTCTGACAAGGCACTGCGGGAAAAGTTAGATGGCGTGAATCTGCGGGAGAAGTTCCGCATGCGTTATTATAATGGAAATACGGACCAGATTTTTCTGGAAAAAAAGAGTAAAAAAAATGGACTTGGTACAAAAGACCGGGCACAGATCTCGGCAGAAGAAGCGCAGAAAATCATCGGTGGGGATCTGGCATGGATGATCTCGTGCGACCGGCCCCTGGTGCAGGAGCTTTACGTCAAGATGAACAGCCAGGGTCTTCGGCCAAAGACCATCGTGGATTATACCAGAGAGCCCTTTGTCTACGGACCGGGCAATGTGCGGGTGACGTTAGACTACAATATCCGCACCGGACTTTTATGCACCGATTTTTTAAATCCGGACTGCGTGACGATCCCGGCAGGAGATGGCGAGACGGTGTTAGAGGTAAAATGGGACCAATACCTGCCGGCCTTTATCCGGGATGCGGTTCAGCTGCCCGGCAGACAGATGAGCGCTTTTTCCAAATATGCCGCTTGCCGGATGTTTGGGTAAAAAATAAAAAGGAGAAAACAAAACAATGACATTCAATGATATTTTCAAATCAAGCTTTTTGGAGAACGTGACCAGCGTGAGCCTGCTGGATATGACCCTGGCGCTGCTGCTGGCGTTTGCGCTGGGTCTCTTTATCTATTTTGTGTATAAAAAGACCTTTTCCGGAGTCATGTACTCCTCCAGCTTTGGGGTGACACTGATCGCCCTCACCATGATCACCACGCTGGTGATTCTGGCAGTCACCAGCAACGTCGTGCTCTCGTTAGGTATGGTAGGTGCCCTTTCTATTGTACGTTTCCGTACCGCTATTAAAGAGCCCCTTGATATCGCATTTTTATTCTGGTCCATCGCTGTGGGCATCGTGCTGGCAGCCGGACTGATTCCCCTGGCCGTATTCGGAAGCGCGGTCATCGGCATCGTATTACTGATTTTTGTCAACAAAAAAACACACACCAATCCCTATATTGTGGTGCTGCAGTGTGAAAATCACGAGAGTGAGACCCGGGCGAGAGAGTATCTGAATCAGCATACCAAGCGCTGCGTGGTCAAGAGCAAATCCGCACAAAAAGGATTGATTGAGCTAAACATGGAGATTCGCCTGAAGGACGACAATACCGATTTTATCAATGCCCTGGCAGATCTGCCCCAGGTCAAAAGCGCGGTGCTGGTCAGCTACAACGGCGACTACATGGGATAGCAGAAAGGATCGCGTATGTCAACCCATAAATATATAGATAAAATCTGCATCATAGCATTGGTGATCGCAATGGTGGTGACCGTGGTTTTTATGGATGCGGACCTTTCCGGGCTGATCACGGCATCTGCCTCCTGCGGCTACGAGGATCGTCTCTTTGACACCTCTACGGTCCACAGCATCGATATTGTGATGGATGACTGGGAGGGCTTTTTGGAAACCTGTGAAAATGAGGAATATACCACTGCCACCATCGTCATAGACGGTGAATCCTATAAAAATGTGGCGATTCGTGCCAAGGGCAACACCTCCTTAAGCACCGTTTCCCAACTGGGCAGCGACCGCTACAGCTTAAAAATCGAGTTTGATCACTATAATTCAGCGGAAAGCTACTATGGTCTGGACAAGCTGTGTCTGAATAATCTGATTCAGGATGCCACCTGTATGAAGGATTATCTGGCATACCAGCTCATGGCCCAGATGGGCGTTCCGTCCCCTTTATGCAGCTATGCCTATATCACCATTAACGGAGAGGACTGGGGGCTGTATCTGGCAGTGGAGGACGTAGAGGAAGGCTTTTTGCAGCGCAACTACGGCACGGATTACGGCGAGCTCTACAAGCCGGACAGCATGAGCTTTGGCGCCGGCAGAGGCAATGGCAAGGATTTCAATATGGATGATTTCAATCCGGAGGAATCCAGCTCCGAGGATTCGGATACGTCGGATTCGGATGCTGATGATAATGAGGATACAGAAAATACAGGAACTCCACCAGAGAAACCTGACGGTGAAAATATGCCGGATATAGGTGAGAAGCCTGACAGTGAAAATATGCCGAATCCCGGCCAGCAGTCCCAGGATGACGATACTTCTACCCGGGACGGAGATTCTAGCGGCGGTCCAGGCAGCGGAGATTTTGGCGGCGGCCCGGACAACGGAGGCAAGCCGGGAAGTGGCGGTGGCCAGGGCGGCGGTGATATGTCCATGGGCAGCGAGGATGTAAAGCTTCAGTATATTGACGATAATGCCGACAGCTATTCCAATATTTTCGACAATGCCAAGACGGATATCACCACTGCAGATGAGGATCGGCTGATTTCTTCCTTAAAGTCCCTAAGTGAGGGCACTGACATAGAGGACGCAGTCAACACGGATGAGGTGATCCGCTACTTCGTGGTACACAATTTCCTGTGCAACGGTGACAGCTATACCGGCTCCATGGTGCACAATTATTATTTATATGAGGAGGACGGACAACTGTCCATGATCCCCTGGGATTACAACCTCTCCTTTGGCGCCTTTGATTCTTCCGATGCAACTGCACAGGTCAATTCCCCCATCGATTCGCCGGTATCCGGTGATTCCTTAGAGGATCGTCCCATGGTGGCATGGATCTTCTCGGACGAGACTTATACAGAGCTTTACCATCAGTATTTTGCCGAGTTTTTAGAGAATGTAGATCTCCAGTCCCTGATCAGCGAAACGGCAGAACTTATTGCACCCTATGTGGAAAAAGATCCCACGGCATTTTATACCTACGACGAATTTGAGCAGGGTGTGGAAACGTTAAAGGAGTTCTGCCGGCTGCGCTGCGAGAGCATCGAAGGACAGTTAGATGGCACCATTCCCTCCACCAGTGACGGACAGTCTGAGGACGACTCAGCCCTGATCGACGCATCCGATCTGAACCTTTCAGATATGGGCTCCATGAACACCGGTGGACAGGGCGGATCCATGGAAGAACCCATGGAAAAACCTACAGAAGAAGACGCCCGGGAGACCGCTTTATGACATTTTTTTGAATGTGTAAAAATACCGCCAAATATCGTTTGAATCGCGCATGTATGCGTGCTAAACTACAGTTGTAGGGGTTAAAAAAATAAAGAAGGTGGAGGTATTTACAATGAAGAAATTTATCAACAGCGTAGAAAAAGTCGAAGATGAAATGATTCAGGGTCTGGTAAAGGCATACCCCAAGTACCTTAAGAAGATCGACGGACACAATGTAGTTGTACGTGCCAACAAAAAAGAGGGCAAGGTAGCTCTCATCAGCGGCGGCGGCAGCGGACACGAGCCTGCACATGCAGGATATGTCGGCGAAGGAATGCTGGATGCAGCAGTGGCCGGAGCAGTCTATACCTCACCGGCTTCCGATGCCATCTTAGAAGGCATCAAAGCCATCGCCACCGATGCAGGCGTGCTCATGGTCATCAAGAACTATACCGGTGATGTCATGAACTTTGAGATGGCTGCAGAGATGGCTGAGATGGAAGGCATCAAAGTAAAACAGGTGGTTGTCAATGATGACGTAGCTGTAAAAGACAGTTTATATACCGTAGGACGCCGTGGCGTCGCAGGTACCGTATTTGTACACAAGATCGCAGGCGCACTGGCAGAGACCGGCGCAGATCTTGACGCTGTACAGGCAGTGGCACAGAAGGTCATCGACAATGTACGCACCATGGGCGCAGCTATCCTGCCCAGTACCATTCCTGCAGCAGGCAAGCCCGGCTTTGAGCTGGCAGACGATGAGATGGAAGTGGGTATCGGCATCCATGGCGAGCCCGGCACCCATCGCGAGAAGCTCATGAGCGCAGACGAGATCGCAGATCATTTATTAGACAAGATCTTAGCAGATATTGACTACAGCGGCAGCGAAGTGGCAGTCATGATCAATGGCTCCGGTGCTACGCCTCTGATGGAGCTTTACATCATCAACAATCACGTAGCTGATGTACTGGCAGCAAAGGGCATCAAGGTAGCACAGACCTTTGTAGGAGAATACATGACCTCCATCGATATGGCAGGCTTCTCCATCTCCCTGCTCAAGCTGGACGATCAGCTGAAGGAGCTTCTGGCAGCCAAGGCAGATACACCTGCATTCAAGGCATAGACGGATTGCTAGTATTAGCCGGGGATGATAATTTTGTCCCCGGCATTCTAAATAACGAGGTGATAGGAATATGACAGATCGTAAGAAGGTAATAGAGATCCTGTTGGCCATGGCACAGGTTCTGGAGGCCAACAAGGAATATCTGACGGATCTCGACAACGTTATCGGAGACGGAGATCACGGCATCAACATGGCCAGGGGCTTTTCAGAGGTGGAAAAGCAGGCAGATGCTCTCGCTGAAAAAGATATCGGAAGCATTTTAAAGACCGTGGGCATGACCCTGGTTTCCAAGGTAGGCGGCAGCTCAGGACCCTTGTATGGCACGGCATTTATGAAGGCTGGTATGACCATCGGAGCCAAGGATGAGATGGATATGAATGATTTCCTGAAGGCATTAGAGACAGGCATCGAGGGAGTTAAGGCCAGAGGTCGTTCCACCACAGGAGAAAAGACCATGCTGGATTCCATGGTACCGGCATTAGAGGCCATGAAGGCGGCACAGGCAGCAGGCACGGACACGGCCGGGATTTTAGCGGCAGGCCTGGCTGCAGCAAAAGAAGGCGTAGAAGCCACCAAGCCTTTGATCGCTACCAAGGGACGCGCCAGCTATTTAGGCGAGCGCAGCATCGGACATCAGGATCCCGGTGCTACATCCTTTACCCTGATGTTAGAAGAGATCGCAAAGGCATATTAACAGAGCCCCGGAGGAAAAAGTCATGGTAGGAATCGTAGTGGTATCCCACAGCGAGAAGCTGGCGGAGAGTATCGTAGATCTGACAAAAATGATGGCAGACGGCGCCCATATTGCGGCTGCCGGCGGCTTGGAGGACGGCAGCTTTGGTACGAGCTATGACAGGATCAAGGCGGCTATCGATCAGGTCTATTCTGAGGACGGTGTCATAGTGCTGATGGATATGGGCAGTGCAGTCATGACCACCGAGATGGTGCTGGATGAATATGACAGCGCCCTGGTTCGCATGGCGGATGCACCGGTGGTAGAGAGCGCGGTGGCGGCTTCCGTCAGTGCAATGTGCGGCAGTGATCTGGCCACCATTCTCGAGGAGATCGAGGACGTCAAGAACACACCGAAATTCTAGATAAAATGATGATGGATGGGGCTGTATCGTATCGGTACGGCCTCATTTTCTATTGTCTATACAATATCCACAAAAAGCAGAGCAAAAATTCGACTATTTCGTCAAAAATTATAGAACAGCTTGTTTTTAGAGCTAAAAAGAGATATAATAAACATAACTTGAGGAACTTCATATGGCAGCCAGGAGATGATGAGAGTAGGGCGTGAGAATAGTAGAAATGCTATTCGTTCGCATATGCTCTTTTTTTTATCCCAAAAATGCGGCTGTCATGTTAACAAAGGAGGACGTGATGAAGCAGCAGCTCTATGATGCACTTTCAGACAATCCCATTATCATGGCCATCAAAGATGAGGCCGGACTTGAGGCTTGTTTGAAGGTATCGGATGCACCGGTGGTATTTGTTTTATATGGAGAGGTGGCTACGATTGCTGATATCACGGAGCGTCTCAAGGCGGCCGGCAAGCAGGTGATGGTGCATATGGACCTGATCTCAGGCCTTAGCTCCAGAGAGGAAGCGGTGGATTTTATCGCCCGGTATACCAAGGCAGACGGGATCATCTCCACACGGCTTGATCAGATCAAGCGGGGCAAGCAGTTGGATCTTAACACCATCTTCCGCATCTTTGTCATCGATTCCAAGGCTTTATCCAATCTGAATCGTCATATCGGAGATTATGCGGATATCGTGGAGATTTTGCCGGGGCTCATGCCAAAGGTCATCCGGCGGATGAAAAAGCAGCTGAATGTGCCGCTTATCGCAGGCGGACTGATCTCAGACCGGGAGGATGTGATCCAGGCGCTGGATGCCGGAGCAGTGGCCATTTCTACCACGAATGAAGGCGTGTGGAACATGTAATACCAGGCAGTACAGATAGGAGGAGACGGATATGTGTTATGCGACAAAACGTAAGATAGCAGATTGTGTCAAGCAGCTGATGAAGAAAAAAGAGATTCGCAAGATCACGATTCAGGACATTATGGATGCCACCAATATGAGCCGTCAGAGCTTCTACTATCATTTCAAGGATATCTATGATGTGCTGGAATGGATCGTCAAATATGATTTTACGGAGCGCATTACCTGTGAAAAAGGCTGGACGATGGAGGATTGGACCATCCATATGCTTCATGTGCTGGCTGAGGAGCGGGGCTTCTTTGAGCGCCTGGTGAGTCAGGTGGAGTGGCCCAGACTTGTGAACTTAGTCAGCGGCACCATTGAGGCACAGATGCATCTCTTCCTGAAAAAAGACTATGCAGGGGCCACAGAGGATGCTTCCTTTGATTTTTGCGTGAAATTTGTCACCAACGCCTACTGCTATTATATGCTGGATTACATTTATCATAAAAAGCACAAGAGCGATGAGCAGATTCGCTCTGAAGTCCATAGCCTTATGCTGCTCACTTCAAATCAGCCGTTTTTATGCAATGTGGATCTGCCCCAGATCCATGCGAGAATGGTTGGATAGATTGGATAAAAATAAAAGCTCCGCGGATCGAATCATTTCCGCGGAGCCTTTTTATATGCATCTGGCAACTATACAGCTGCGATATTTTTTGTTGCGATGACATCCACGCCGGTATCAGCGGCATTGGCTACGATCACATCACCGATATGGATCGGTGCAGCCACAGTCACATGCTCGATGCTGGTCATGATGTCCATGATCTTTTCCTTTGGAATATCCTGTGCGGTCTTGACAGATACCATCGGGATCGAACCGCCGGTCACATAGACGGAGCTGGTCACGATACGGGTGGGATGTGTGACCTCCTTGCGGGCATAATCATCGCCCCGCTTGCAGGTGTTTCCGGTGACGCTTTTCACTTCGCCGTTATCCAGTTCTACTGTCAGAAGACAGCCCATCGGACAACCGATGCAGGTCAGATTTCTTTTCTCCATGATTTACGCCTCCTCAATCTTTACAGTAATCTTCTCTAAGCCGTCAAATGCGGCCAACTCATCCTTTTTCAGCTTGATCTCCTCCATCTCGCCGGGAGCCATGATCTGGCGCTTGCGGTGGATGATGCGCTGGTCATTCAGATAAGCAGAGACATAGCAGTTCTTGTATACGGCGCCCACACGGAAGCGAACGATCTGCTCGTCTGCCATGCGATTCACATGGATCTTCTTGGGCACGGTGTAGCGGACACCATCCACGGCTGCGATAGGGATCTCCTTGCCCATCTCGCCAAGGGATCCGCCGGCTTTCACATAAGCGGCAGCATTTCTTCCGGCTGCAGCAGCCTCTTCGGATACGAAGTCTACCAGATCATGCACATGCAGCACATTGCCGCAGGCAAAGACACCTTCTACGCTGGTCTCTAAGCTCTCGTTTACCACAGGTCCGTTGGTGACAGGCTCCATGTCTACGCCGATGCTGCGGGAGATCTCGTTCTCCGGGATCAGGCCGCAGGAGAGCAGCAGTGTATCGCAGGTATATTCCTCTTCCGTGCCGGGGATGGGCTTGCCGTGATTGTCAACAGCTGCCAGGGTGATCCCCTCTACACGCTCTTTTCCTTTGATATCTACTACCGTATGGCTCAGCTTCAGCGGAATGCCAAAGTCGTCTAAGCACTGGACGATGTTTCGCTTCAGACCGCCGGAATAGGGCATCAGCTCTGCCACTACCTTAACCTTGGCGCCCTCTAAGGTCATACGTCTGGCCATGATCAGTCCGATGTCACCGGAACCTAAGATCACTACCTGGCGGCCGGGCATATAGCCCTCGATGTTTACCAGCCGCTGTGCGGTACCTGCAGAATAGATGCCTGCAGGTCTGTATCCCGGGATGTTTAATGCACCGCGGGAACGCTCTCTGCAGCCCATGGCTAAAACGATGGCCTTTGCCTGAATATGGAACAGACCGTCGACCCGGTTCATGGCTGTGATCTCCTTTTCAGGGGTGATATCCATGACCATGGTGTTGCATTTGTATTCAATTTTTAATTCCTCTACCTGATCGATAAAGCGCTGTGCATATTCCGGACCGGTCAGCTCTTCCTTGAAGGTATGGAGACCAAAACCGTTGTGGATGCACTGGTTTAAAATACCGCCCAGCTGGGTGTCACGCTCTAAGATCAGAATGCTGTCGACGCCTTCTCTTTTTGCAGCCGCTGCAGCAGCCAGGCCGGCAGGACCGCCGCCGATGATTACAATATCATATGAACTCATAGTTTACGCCTCCTCAATGCTTTTCTTGCTGTAGCCTACGACCATCTTGGATGAGCCACCGTTCTTGGTGATCTCAAGCTGGGAGATTCCCAGCTCTCTGGAGATGATCTCCATGGTTCTCGGAGAGCAGAAGCCTGCCTGACATCTTCCCATGCCGGCCCGGGTTCTGCGCTTTACACCATCCAGTGATTTTGCGCCAAGGGGACGGTTGATGGCATCCATGATCTGGCCTTCCGTGATCATCTCGCAGCGGCAGATAATATTGCCATATGCGGGCTGCTTTTTGATCAGCTCCTGATATTCCTCCTCGGAGAGGGTCTTGGGATCCAGGATACCCTTGCGGGTGCCGTTGAAATCCGGATTCTTTTCCGGCTTTAAAAGGTCTGCCACGATACCCGCTACCTTTACGCCGATGGCGGGAGAGCTGGTCAGTCCCGGAGATTCGATGCCGGCTGCGTCTACAAAGAAGGGTGCGTCAGGCAGCTCCTTGATGATAAATTCATGATGATCTTCATGGGCACGATTGCCGGAGAAGGATGTGATAACCTGGCGAACCGGAACCTTGGGTACGGATTTGGTAGCTGCTGAGATCACATGTGCCAGACCCTGGGCTGTGGTATTGGTGGCATCCCGATCCTCATGATCGTCTGCGGTAGGTCCGATCAGCGTATTGCCGTGAACAGTGGGAGTTACCAGGATACCCTTGCCATATTTGCCCGGCAGCTGGAAGATGGTATTGTGTACCAGTCCGCCGGTGGTCTTGTCCAGCAGGCAGTACTCGCCACGTCTGGGTGTGATGTGGATCTTGTCCGCACTCACCATATTGTGGAAAATATCGGCATTGACACCGGCTGCGTTGACAACTACCTTTGTGAGAATGTCGCCGTTGTTCGTGGAGAGCAGCCAGCCTTTGTCGGTTTTCTTGATTTTACGGACAGCAGTATTAAAACGGAATTCTACGCCGTTGGTGTAGGCATTTTCTGCCATGGCGATGTTTAAGCCGAAGGGGCAGACGATGCCGCCGGTCGGGCAGTAGATGGCAGCGACAGCTTCATCGGAGACATTGGGCTCCATCTCATGAAGCTCTTCCTTCTCGATGATCCGGCAGCCCGGAACCCCATTTTTTTCTGCATGTGCAAAAAGTGCTTCCAGATTGGGACGATCCTCCTCGGAAAAGCACAGGATCAGTGAGCCGTTACGGATGAAAGAGAAGTCCAGTTCCTTGGACAGCGGCTCCATCAGCTCATTTCCTTTGACATTCAATTCTGCCATCAGTGTGCCTGGTGTGCAGTCGATACCGGAATGGACGATGGCAGAGTTGGCCTTGGATGTACCTGCGCAGACATCTTCCTCCTTGTCTACTACGCAGATATTCAGTTTGTAACGGGAGAGCTCCCGCGCGCTGGCGCTTCCGGTTACGCCGGCACCGATAATTACTACATCATACATAATTTTTCCTCCTGAACTACGGTAAAAAAAGCCGCGCTTAGGATGATACCGTTTCCGGTATCTCCTAGCACGGCTCTCATCTCTTGCTAGTTATTCAATTGCAGAACCCTTTTGTCTACGATCACCAAGGAATGATGTTGAATAAACCAACTGCTAATAAACCGCCGATGATTGGTCCAACTACAGGGATCCAGCCATAATCGAAACGGGAAGATCCTTTTCCTTTGATGGGTAATACAGCGTGAGCAATACGAGGTCCTAAGTCACGGGCAGGGTTGATTGCGTATCCGGTCAGACCACCGAGGGACATACCGATGGAAACGATGACACCAAATACATAGAGGTTGGTAATACCGCCAGCTGCATCAACATTGCCAAAGCCCTTGATTGCGAATACCAGTACGAAGGTACCGATAATCTCGCTTAAGAGGTTCAGTCCGGTGTTGGGAACAGAAGGGCCGGTAGAGAATACGCCCAGCTTCTTTGCAGGATCGTCAGTTGCATCGAACTGATCCTTGAAGAGGATGTATACACAAATACCACCGAGGAAAGCGCCGATCATCTGAGCGATGATGTATCCGGGTACCATGCTCCATGCCAGGCTGCCTTCAGCAGCGAGAGCGATTGTAAGAGCGGGGTTGAAGTGTGCACCGGAAGCTGCTCCGAAGATACAAGCGGGAACCAGAACTGCAAGACCCCAGGCAAATGTGATCTGGATCGATCCTGCACCCTGCATGCCTGATTTGTTTAAGTTTACGTTTGCAACAACGCCATCACCTAAAAGTATTAACATAAAGGTTCCGATTAACTCTGCTATATAAGGTAACATAATTTATCCTCCCATGTCTATATTTTTTGTGATCTATTCTTCCTTTGCCCAGTTGAAAGAGTAGGTAACAGCTTTCTTCCACATCTTTACCTTCTTTGCAGCATCATCTGCAGAGATCTCAGGTGTGAAGGTGCGGTCGATGGCCCAGTTCTTGATAACGTCTTCCTTGCTCTTCCAGTAGCCAACTGCCAGACCTGCCAGATAAGCAGCGCCCATAGCGGTGGTCTCTACACATACCGGACGGTTTACAGGAGCCTGGATGATATCGGTCTGCATCTGCATCAACAGGTTGTTAGCAGAAGCACCGCCGTCTACCTTCAAAGCTGCCAGATCGATGCCTGAATCAGCCTTCATAGCCTGCAGAACATCATTTACCTGATAAGCAAGTGACTCTAATGTAGCGCGGATAATATGATACTTGTTAACACCACGGGTCAGACCTACGATAGATCCTCTAGCGTACTGATCCCAATAAGGAGCGCCCAGACCTGTGAAAGCAGGTACAACGTAGCATCCGTTGGTATCCTTTACCTTGCGGGCCATGTACTCTGAATCCGGAGCGGAATCAACGAACTTCAGCTCGTCACGCAGCCACTGGATCGCAGCACCGGCAACGAAGATAGATCCCTCTAATGCGTAATTAACCTTGCCGTCAAGACCCCAGGCGATGGTAGTAACCAGGCCGTTCTTGGAGAATACAGGCTTCTCACCGGTGTTCATCAGTAAGAAGCAGCCGGTTCCGTAGGTATTCTTTGCTTCGCCTTCGTTGAAGCAGGTCTGTCCGAATAATGCAGCCTGCTGATCGCCTGCAGCACCTGCGATAGGGATGGGGCCACCGAAGAATTCCGGATTCGCTTCGCCATAGACACAGCTGGACGGCTTCGGTGTCGGCAGCATGCTCTTAGGAATATTTAACTCTGCTAAAATCTCATCATCCCACTGAAGCGTGTTGATGTTGAATAACATGGTTCTTGCAGCATTGGAATAATCTGTTACATGAACTGCACCCTTGGTCAGCTTCCAGATCAGCCATGACTCAACAGTACCGAATAACAGCTCACCCTTCTCAGCCCGATCACGTACCCCCTCTACGTTGTCGAGAATCCATTTTACCTTGGAGCCTGAGAAGTATGCGTCGATGACCAAACCGGTCTTTGCACGGAAGGTGTCGGTCAATCCCTTGTCCTTTAAGGAATCGCAATACTCAGAAGTTCTGCGGCACTGCCATACGATTGCATGGTATACAGGCTTGCCTGTGTTCTTGTCCCATACGATGGTGGTCTCACGCTGATTGGTGATACCGATGGCTGCGATATCTGCTGCAGTCGCATTTACGTTTGCCATAGCAGCCTTTGCAACCTCTAACTGAGTAGACCAGATCTCTTCTGCGTCATGCTCAACCCAGCCGGGCTTCGGAAAATACTGGGTAAATTCCTTCTGCGCAACGGAGCACATCTCACCTTTTTCGTTAAAGAGAATACAACGGTTGCTGGTTGTTCCGGCATCTAATGCCATTACGTATTTCGCCATAATGATTACCCCCTCCATTTGTGATTTTTCTTGATACAATCAGTGTAGCCATTTTGCAGATTGGTGTCTATAGACAAAAATTCATCTTTGTAAAAAGCTTTTTTATGCAACTTGACAAAAACTCCCAAATGACAAAAGAAAGAGGATTCGTCAGAATGTGACAAAATCACTCGTTGCAAATGAGACTGGATGTGATAGAATAGATAAAATGAGTTTGGATAGAAAACATCGCACTGAGGGGAGATGGTGCTGATTCATGAGAATGATCAATGATTATAGTAAAATGTTCGCAGAGTACAGCCAGTCCCGGGATACCGCCACACCGGCAAGAACCGTGTCTGCTCTAGCTAAGAATCGGAGGATACGCCATGGATGAATTAGAAAAAAAGAAAAACGAAAGCCTTCCACAGCAGCAGGAGGAGCAGATGCCTACCCGTTGGTATTGCGATACGGACTGCCGGGCTTCTAACCGCCTCTGCCGCGGTGAGAGCGGCAAGGATCCCACAGCAAAGAATCTCTGCCCCTATTATGAGGATATGCTTTTTTAGCAGGCCGTCTGGCCTGCTTTTCCTTTTTACGCAAAAAACTTTTGACCATAACATTATTATTATATATAATAGATGAGAGTTTTTTTACAAACAACAACAAACGGAGGAAGAAACATGAGTAATGTGCGTCGCGTATATGCGGAGAAAAAACCGGATTTTGCGGTGGCAGCCAAGGACTTGAAGGCGGAGATCAAGAGCTATCTGGGTATCCAAACGGTGACCAACGTGCGGGTGCTGATCCGCTATGACATGGAACATATCTCAGATGAGACCTATGAAAAGGCAAAGGTGACGGTATTTTCAGAGCCGCCGGTGGACGATCTCTACGAGGAGACCTTTGATGCCCATGGCGCGGCGGTATTCAGCGTGGAATATCTGCCCGGTCAGTTCGATCAGCGTGCGGATTCTGCTGTACAGTGCGTGCGTCTGTTGAACGATGAGGAGGAGCCCATCATCCGCTCCGCCACTACTTATGTGATTGAGGGAGAACTCAGCGATGATCAGTTGGAGGCCATCAAAAAGCACTGCATCAACCCGGTGGATTCCAGAGAGACCGGCATGGAAAAGCCGGACACACTGGCCATGGACTTTGAGGAGCCGGAGGACGTGAAGCTCTTCGACGGCTTTACGACTATGGCAGAGCAGGATCTGAAGGAGCTTTACAGCTCTTTGAATCTGGCCATGACCTTCAAGGACTTCCTTCATATTCAGAATTATTTTAAAAATGAGGAGCACCGGGATCCTTCCGTGACAGAGGTCCGTGTGCTGGATACCTACTGGTCCGACCACTGCCGTCATACCACATTTTCCACGGAGCTGACAGATGTCTCCTTCGGGGACGGCTATTATCGTCAGCCCATGGAGGACACTTATAAGGATTATCTGGACACCCATCAGAAAATGTATGCCGGCCGGGACGACAAATTTGTCTGCCTCATGGATCTGGCTCTGATGGCTATGAAGCGCCTGAAAAAAGAAGGCAAGCTCCAGGATCAGGAGGAATCCGATGAGATCAATGCATGCTCCATCGTAGTTCCTGTAGAGATCGACGGCGAGACCCAGGAGTGGCTGGTCAACTTTAAAAATGAGACCCACAACCATCCCACAGAGATCGAGCCCTTCGGTGGTGCTGCCACCTGTCTGGGCGGTGCCATCCGTGATCCCCTGTCCGGACGTACCTATGTATATCAGGCC
Organism: Moraxellaceae bacterium; assembly: GCA_963645455.1. GTDB lineage: Bacteria > Bacillota > Clostridia > Lachnospirales > Lachnospiraceae > W0P33-017. The sequence continues at coordinate 27,381 of CAVITM010000001.1, forward strand.
ATGCGTGTCACCGGAGCAGCCGATCCTACTGTATCAGTCAAGGATACCATCCCCGGCAAGCTGCCCCAGAAAAAGCTGGTTCGTGGCGCGGCTCAGGGCTACAGCTCTTACGGCAACCAGATCGGACTGGCCACCGGCTATGTCAAGGAGATCTATCATCCCGGCTATGTAGCCAAGCGTATGGAGATCGGCGCAGTCATGGGCGCAGCTCCCAGAAGTGCCGTACAGAGACTGAATTCCGATCCGGGAGATGCTATTATTCTGCTGGGCGGTCGTACCGGACGTGACGGTATCGGCGGAGCTACAGGCTCTTCCAAGGCTCACAATACCCAGTCCACCGCAGTCTGCGGCGCAGAGGTACAGAAAGGTAATGCTCCCACAGAGCGTAAGCTCCAGCGCATGTTCCGCCGGCCGGAAGTATCCCATATGATTAAAAAATGCAACGATTTCGGCGCTGGCGGTGTGTCTGTAGCCATCGGTGAGCTGGCAGCAGGTTTGAGAGTAAATCTGGATCTGGTTCCCAAAAAATATGCCGGATTGGACGGTACCGAGCTGGCGATTTCCGAGTCTCAGGAGCGTATGGCAGTGGTCGTATCTCCCGAGGATGTAGATCAGTTCTTAAAATATGCCGCAGAAGAAAATCTGGAGGCCGTTGAGGTAGCCACCGTGACAGAGGATCCCCGCCTGGTGCTGACCTGGAGAGGTCGTGAGATCGTCAATCTCTCCCGTGCATTCTTAGATACCAACGGCGCCCATCAGGAGACCAGCGTAGCAGTGGATATCCCTGATGAACAGGAGAATTTCTTCCATAGATACGAATTGCCTGCAGTGGCAGACGCGTTAGAAAAGGGAGATGTGCGGACCGCATGGACCCAGACACTGAAGGATCTGAATGTCTGCTCACAAAAAGGTCTGGTAGAGCGTTTTGACGGTTCCATCGGCGCAGGCAGCGTCTACATGCCTTACGGCGGACGTTATCAGCTGACAGAGACCCAGTCCATGGTAGCGAAGCTTCCGGTATTAGAGGGCAAATGTGATACTGTCACCATGATGTCCTACGGCTTTGACCCCTATTTATCCAGCTGGAGCCCCTACCATGGAGCTGCTTATGCAGTTGTAGAATCCTTGTCCCGCATCGTAGCGGCAGGCGGCGATTATTCCAAGGTTCGTTTTACCTTCCAGGAGTATTTCCGCCGCATGAGCGAAGATCCGGCTCGCTGGAGCCAGCCTTTTGCAGCATTGCTGGGCGCTTATCAGGCACAGATTTCCCTGGGACTGCCTTCCATCGGAGGCAAGGACTCCATGTCCGGCTCCTTCAATGAGATCGATGTGCCTCCCACACTTGTATCCTTCGCAGTAGATGTGGCGACGAAGCAGGATGTGATCACTCCCGAATTAAAGGCAGCAGGCAACAAGCTTATGTTATTTACCATGACGCGGGACGCTTATGATCTGCCGGATTATGCCCAGGCCATGAAGCTCTATGATACGGTTCATGAATTGATCGGAGAAAAGGCAATCGTTTCTGCTTACGCACTGGACGGCAAGGGCATCGCAGCCGCAGTCAGCAAGATGGGCTTTGGCAACAAGCTGGGCGTCACCATCGACAGCAGCGTGTCAAAGGAGACTCTGTTTGCTCCAGCCTTCGGCAGTCTCGTAGCAGAAGTGCCTGTAGCAGCCGTGGACAACGTCAAGGAATCCTTCAGGCTGGCAGGTATCCCGGATGCATGTGCAGTCATCGGCCGTGTCAACGATACCAAGTCCTTTGTCTATGACGAGATGACTCTGGCCATGGACGAAGCCATCGCTATCTGGTCCGGCACACTGGAAAAGGTATTCCCCACCGTAGCCGTAGATGGCAAGGAAGACGTAAAAACAGGTCTCTACCAGGCAAAAGAGATCTATGTATGTAAAAATAAAGTGGCAAAGCCCACCGTATTTATTCCGGTATTCCCCGGAACCAACTGCGAGTACGACAGCGCCAAGGCATTTGAGCGTGCCGGAGCCAATGTCATTACGAAAGTATTCCGCAATCTGGACGCAGCCGGCATCCGTGATTCCGTGGATGAGTTTGCAAAGGCCATCGCCCAGGCACAGATCATCATGTTCCCCGGCGGCTTCTCAGCCGGTGACGAGCCTGAGGGCAGCGCCAAGTTTTTTGCAAATGCATTCCGCAATGAGCGCATCAGTGAGGAAGTCATGAAGCTGTTAAATGAGCGTGACGGACTGGCACTGGGTATCTGCAACGGCTTCCAGGCCCTGATCAAGCTGGGTCTGGTGCCTTACGGCAAGATCACCGAGCAGACCGCCGACTCACCCACATTGACCTACAATACCATCGGCCGCCATATCAGCAAGATGGTCTACACCAAGGTGGTTTCCAACAAATCTCCCTGGATGGCAGGTGCTGTGCTGGGCGGCGTATATACCAACCCCGCTTCCCACGGAGAGGGACGTTTTGTCGCTCCCAGGGAGTGGCTGGATCAGCTGTTTGAGAATGGCCAGGTAGTGACCCAGTATGTAAATGAGTCCGGCAAGCCCACCATGGACGAGGAATGGAATGTCAACGGCTCTTATATGGCTATCGAGGGCATCACCAGTCCGGACGGCCGTGTCCTGGGCAAGATGGCTCACAGCGAGCGCCGCGGCGATGGAGTCGCCGTCAATATCTACGGCGAGCAGGATCTGAAAATTTTCGAGAGTGGTGTGGAGTACTTTAAATAAAATGGAAACAAAGAAAAAATATCAAAAGACGCTGTTGGCGTGTTATCTGGGATTTATTACCCAGGCCATTGCGGCGAATTTTGCGCCGCTGCTGTTTTTGACCTTCCATGAAAGTTATGGAATATCACTGGGTAAGATCGCCATGGTCTCGTCGGTATTCTTTTTTGCCCAGCTGGTGGTGGATGTGCTGTGTGCCCATGTGGTGGATCGCATCGGCTATCGCAAATGCATCGTGGCATCGGAGATTTTTTCTGCAGTGGGGCTTGTATGTCTGGCAGTATTGCCGGACCTGCTCCCCAATGCATTTGCAGGGATTCTCATCAGTGTCGTGATCTATGCCACCGGAAGCGGCCTCATCGAAGTGCTGTGCAGCCCCGTGGTAGAGGCCTGCCCCTTTGACAACAAGGATTCGGTCATGAGCCTGTTGCATTCCTTTTATTGCTGGGGCTCCGTAGGTGTGGTAGCGCTGTCTACCCTGTTTTTTGCGGTATTTGGCATTGAACACTGGCGGATCATGGCCTGTATCTGGGCCATCGTGCCTCTATACAACGTCTACAATTTTGCCACCTGTCCCATCGAGCATCTCGTGGAGGAAGGAGAGGGGCTTGGCGTCAGCGGACTGCTGCGGCTGCCCATGTTCTGGGTGTCCATCGTATTGATGGTCTGCGCCGGTGCATCGGAGCTGTCTATGTCACAGTGGGCTTCTGCATATGCAGAATCTGCTTTGGGATTGAATAAGACCTTGGGAGATCTGGTAGGACCTGGTCTGTTTGCCATCGTGATGGGTTTGAGCCGGACGATTTATGGAAAATATGGAGAAAAGCTAGATCTGATGCGGTATATGATCGGCAGCGGCATCCTGTGCCTGGCCTGCTATCTGGCAGCATCCTTTTCCGGCAGCCCCATGGTGGGACTGTTGGGCTGTGTGATCTGCGGATTTTCGGTAGGTATCATGTGGCCGGGAACCATCAGTATCTCCTCCCAGACCATTCCCGCAGGCGGTACGGCCATGTTCGCACTGCTGGCCATGGCAGGCGATCTGGGGGGCTCCATCGGCCCCGGCATCATAGGCATCGTGACACAGAACGCCGGAGATAATCTGCGCAGCGGACTGCTGGCAGGCTGCCTGTTTCCCATCGTTCTGGTCATATCCGTCCTGGTACTTCGTGTGATGAATGCAAAGAAAAAAGCTGCCCAGGCGGGAGATTAGTAATCCACCCGCTCCAGGCACAGGCCGCAGGCCGGGGCAGTAGGCCCTGCCACCCGCCGGTCCTTTGCCTCCAGGATCCTGGTCATATCCTCCGGCTCCAGCCGGCCGGCCCCTACCTCCAGCAGGGTACCTACCAGGATCCGCACCATATGCTGCAAAAATCCACTGCCGTGAAAGGTAAAATAAATCTGGTTTTTGCTGCGCTTGATCGTAATGGAATCCACGAGTCGAATCGTGGATTTCTTCATTTTCGGATTGCCGCAAAAGCTTTTAAAATCATGCTCTCCCTGTAAATAGGCGGCGGCCCGGATCATTGTCTCTACATCCGGCTCAAAATCCAGCCGTGACACATAGCGGCGGTTAAACACCGGCTTGCCATCCCCTACATAGCAGGTATAGGAGTAGGTCTTGCCCACAGCCTTGTACCTGGCATGAAAACGCTCCGAAGCCTCTCTGACATCCACGATGCCGATATCGTCCGGCAGATAGCGGTTCATATAATCCTTGATCTGTGACTCGGACAGCCTTGTATCCAGCACCACATTGGCCACCATAGCCTTGGCATGGACGCCGGCATCCGTCCGCCCCGCCCCCATGACCTCCGGGACTTCCTCCATCTCACACATGCGCTGCAGCACGGTCTCCAGCTTGCCCTGGATGGTATCCCTCCCCGGCTGATGCTCCCAGCCAAAGTACCTGGTGCCGTCATAGGCGATGGTGAGTTTGTAATTTTTTTTCATGAAATGTTCCTCACTTTTATATAGAAAAACGGGTTGAAACCTTTTGATTCAACCTTCATTATATATAGAATCGCCAAAAAAGTATATTTGTTTTTCAATTGTATCCATAATAATCCCGCTCACACCTTGAAAATTTTGCAAAAATGATGTATTTTAGATAAAATAGATGTAATTGTATACTTAATTAAAAGAAGGACATTTTATGGCAGTGACATACATGCGACTCGGAGACCTGCTGATCTCAGCAGGCGCCATCACCCAGCAGCAGTTGGACGAAGCCCTGGCGCTTCAGAAGCAGACCGGCGAACGACTGGGAGACACTTTAATCAGCAATCATATCATCACAGAACAGCAGCTCATCGATGTACTGCAGCTGCAGCTGGGTGTGGATTTTATCGACCTTTCCACTGTATCCATTCCCGTGGAACTGGCCAAGTATGTTCCCCGTGCCATTGCCCGCAAATATTGCGCTGTACCTGTAAAATTATACAAAGACAACCTCTACATCGCTATCAATGACCCGCTGAACTTCCCGGCCCAGGAGGAGATCAAGGCTGCCAGCCATAAAAATGTCATTCCTATGATCGCCACCAAAAATGCCATCGAGCAGGCCATCGCCACATTGTATGGCAATGAAGGCGCGGCCAGAGCCATCGAGGAGATGAAGCAGGAGGCGGCCAGCTCCACCGGTAGTGATGCTGCCGCAGTGAGAAAAGCACCTCAGACAGAAGCAGAGGTAGCAGCTCCCACCATTCGATTTGTGAATTCCGTCATCGAGCGTGCCGTTACCGAGCGGGCCAGTGATATTCATCTGGAGCCCAAGGAAAATGAGATGGTGGTCCGCATGCGTATCGACGGAACCCTCCGCAAGATTTTGACCGTTCCGGCTAATCTGCAGAGCACGGTGATTTCCCGCCTCAAGGTCATGGGCGGCATGAATATTTCCGAACGCCGGGTTCCCCAGGACGGACGTGCCATGGTCAATGTCAAGATGCATGAGATCGATCTTCGTATCTCTTCCATGCCTACGGTCTATGGCGAGAAGATCGTTCTTCGACTTTTGGATAAATCCCAGCAGAAGATCACCAGCGAGACCTTAGGCCTGGTAGGGGACGACCTGAAAAAATATCAGAACCTTTTGAAAAATAACAGCGGCGTCATCCTCATCGTGGGTCCTACCGGTTCCGGTAAGTCCACCACCATGTGCGCCATGCTGACAGAGCTCAGCAGCGAAGAGACCAATATTATGACACTGGAGGATCCGGTAGAGTACAATATCCCCGGCGTCAACCAGTGCCAGATCAATGAAAAATCAGGTATGACCTTCGCCAGCGGTCTTCGGGCCATCCTGCGGCAGGATCCCGATATTATCTCCGTGGGTGAGATCCGTGACGGAGAGACAGGTACCATCGCCATCCGTTCCGCTATCACCGGACACCTGGTGCTGTCTACCTTACATACCAATGACTCCGTCTCAGCCATCGACCGTCTGAGCGATATCGGCATCGAGCCTTATATGATCTCCAGCGCCCTGCGAGGCGTGGTCTCCCAGAGATTGGTGCGTAAGATCTGTCCCCATTGCAAAAAGGCCTATGAGCCCGATGCAGAGGAGCGGGAGCTCCTTGGCGTGGCACCGGATGCCGACGTCACCTTTTACCGGGGCGAGGGCTGCGCAGAATGCCGTCATACCGGCAATAGCGGACGAACCGGTGTATTTGAGATACTGACCATCAATAAAAAGCTCCGCAAGCTCATCAGTACCGGAGCCAATTACGACGAGCTCCTGGCAGCAGCCAGGGAGACGGATTTTGTAACCATGAAGGACAGCTGCCGCAAGCTGGTGCTGGAAGGCATCATCTCAGCAGAAGAAGCAGCGAGAACCATTCATTCCACGGTGGAGTAGGAGGATTAGCCATGATGGATCTGGAAGAATTGATCTATTCGGCCTATCAGGCCCATGCATCAGATATCCATATTGTACGGGGCCTGCCCATCAAGTGCCGGGTGGATGGCAGGATTCAGTCCTTAAACGACGAGCCCCTGACCCATGAGGACTGTGAGGCCTATGCTCAGGCTCTGGCAGGAGCAGAATACGAATCCATGAAAAACATCGGAGAGCTGGATGCGGCCCGCACCTTCCAGTGCGGCATCCGAACCCGTATCAATATTTTCCGCCAGAGAGGTTCCGCTTCTATCGCCATCCGTATCCTGGCAGACCATATTCCGGAGTTGGAGGAGCTTTCCCTTCCACCGGTGATCTCCGAATTCCCCCAGTATCGAAGCGGCATCGTTTTGATCACGGGAGAGACAGGATCCGGTAAATCTACCACATTGGCGGCACTGTTAAATCGGATCAACCATACGAGACCGGATCATATTATTACATTGGAAGACCCCATCGAGTATGTATATACACCGGACAAATGCATTATCAATCAGCGTGAGATCGGCACAGACACCAGAAGCTATGCCGATGGCCTTCGTTCCATCCTGCGAGAGGATCCGGACGTCATTCTCATCGGTGAGATGCGTGATCTGTCCACTATAGAGACCGCACTGACGGCAGCAGAGACCGGACATCTGGTGTTCGCTACCTTACATACCAACTCGGCGGCGGATTCCATTGACCGTGTGATCAGTGTATTCCCTGATGGCCAGCAAAAGCAGATCCGGCTGCAGCTGTCCACCACCTTACAGGCCGTGGTATCCCAGCAGCTTTTGCCCAGGGCAGGCGGCAGCGGACGTGTGGTAGCCTGCGAGATTATGGTATTAAACAGCGCCATCCGCAATCTGATCCGGGAGGGCAAGACGCCCCAGATCGACAGCTATATCAGCATGAATGCCCAGAACGGCAGCATCACCATGGACAATACCCTTCGCAAGATGATGAAGGAAGGCGTGATAACAAAAGAAACGGCCCTAGAGCATTGCCGCGATCGCGAAAGCTTCACGGGAGCTCCCCGTCGTATCTAAGCTTGGAGGTAGAAAAGCTTGAATACCTATAAATACAGAGGACTCTCCCAGGACGGCTCCAAGGTCTCCGGTGTGGTGCAGGCCTACGATGAGTTCGAGGCCGTATCCCAGATCCGGGAGAACTGCTCCGTGGTCACCAGGATCGAAGAGGTGGCAGAGTCCAAAGACAAGCGGGTTTCCAAACAACTAAAAATAAAAGAAAAAGAACTGGCCATCATCTGTTCCCAGTTCGCCATCATCTTAAAATCCGGCCTTCCCATCGACCAATGCGTGCGGATGGTGGCGGCTCAGGCCAAGAGCAAGGACGTCCGGCGTATGTTGGAAAAAGTATCCGAAGACGTGGCCGGGGGCTACAGCCTGGCACAGAGCTTCAAGAATAACTGCCCGACCCTCCCCATGACCTTCGTGGAGACTATCCGGGCCGGGGAGCAGGCAGGTACCTTGGAGCTGTGCTTCGAGCGGCTCCATACCTACTACGACAAGACAGCCAAGACCAAGGCCAAGATCATCAGCAGCCTGACCTATCCGGCCCTGGTGGTAGTAGTAGCCATCATCGTATTTTTGATCATCATGTTTGTGGCGGTGCCGGTCTTCACCAAGACCTTCAAAGAATTAGGCACGGAGCTGCCGGCAGTCACCAGGGGATTGATTGGATTTTCAGATTTTATCACCGGTTACTGGTGGGCTATCATCGGACTGATCCTGCTCTTCTTCTTTATCATGCTGGCCATGAGACAGACGGAACAGGGCCGGATCAAACAGGCAGAGTGGAGCATCTTCCATTCCCCCTTGCGCAGGATCCACAGCATGAATGCGGCGGCTCAGTTCGCCTCTACCATGTCTACCATGCTGACGGCGGGACTGCCCATCGTACAGGCACTAGAGATCACTTCTAATGTAGTGAGCAACTACGCGGTAGGCCGGGCCATCCGCAGTGTCCGCCAGGGGGTGGAACAGGGAAAAAGTATGGTGGAATGCATGGGCGATCACCAGTGCTTCCCCAAGATGCTCTCGGAGATGACTGGGGTAGGCGAACGCTCCGGTAACCTGGAAGAGACCCTGAACGTGGTCAGCGACTACTTCAATAACGAAGTATCCGTCACCACAGAACGGCTCCTCTCCATCTTGGAGCCAGCCATCACCATCGTGCTGGCGGTAGTGACAGTGATATTGCTGCTGGCGGTATATCTGCCCATGTTTACCATGTATGCCAGTGTTTAAATCGGTACTTCCGCTTGCACCACAACCCATGCAAGCGTGAATACAATAAAAATGAGAAAAAGGAGATTAAACTTATGATTTCTAGAAAGAATAATAAGAAGGGCTTTACCCTTATGGAAATGTTGATCGTAGTTGCCATCATCGTTATCTTGATCGCAATCATGATCCCTACCTTCAATAACCAGCTTGAGAAGACACGTGAGGCTGCTGATGCTGCTAATATTCGTGCTGCTTA
>CAVITM010000002.1:0-34880 GCA_963645455.1 Moraxellaceae bacterium
ATGAAATATCCTGTCTTGCTTGGCGAGGCAGGATATTTTTTTGCCGGATTTTGAATTCCGGTGTGTTTTTTGTTAGCACTCACTCAAAAAGAGTGCTAATTTTTTATTGACATTTGGCTTCTACCGCGTTACACTATTGTCTAGCGAGGCGAAAGAGGCCTCTACCAATGAATGAAAACGAAAAAATATATATAAGGAGTGATACACATGAGTGAGAAACACGGAAATCTTTCCATCAACAGCGACAACATTTTTCCCATTATAAAAAAATGGCTCTATTCTGATCAGGATATCTTCTATCGTGAGCTGGTGAGCAACGGCTGCGATGCCATCACCAAGCTGAAAAAGCTGGACATGATGGGCGAATACCAACTGCCTGCCGATTACAAGGCCAAGCTGAACATCGTCGTAGATCCGGACAACAAGAAGGTGGAGATCACCGATAACGGACTGGGCATGACGGCTGAAGAGGTAGAGGAATATATCAACCAGATCGCATTTTCCGGTGCCACCGATTTTATTGAAAAATACAAGGACAAGGCAAATGAGGACCAGATCATCGGCCATTTCGGACTGGGCTTCTATTCTGCCTTTATGGTAGCCGATGAAGTGCATATCGATTCCCTTTCTTATAAAAAGGACGCCACCCCTGTTCACTGGGAGTGCGATGGCGGCACGGAATTTGACATGAAGGACGGCACAAAGGCAGAGGTTGGAACTACCATCACCCTGTTTTTAAATGAGGATTGCCTGGAATATGCAAATGAATACCGGGCCAGAGAGGTACTGGAAAAATACTGTTCCTTTATGCCCACCCCCATTTTCCTGAGCAAGGCAAATGCGCCGGAGGAATACGAGACCATCGATCCCGCCGACAAGCTTGACACGGATACAGTGGTAGAGACCATCGTAGAGGAAGCAAAGACCGAGGAAAAAGAGAACGAAAATGGCGAGAAGGAAGTAGTAGAGATCTCCCCCGCCAAAGAAAAGCTAAAGATCGTAAAGCGTCCCGTCGCCCTCAACGATACGACGCCGCTGTGGACAAAAAATCCCAACGACTGCACCGATGAGGAATACAAGGAGTTTTACCGCAATGTATTCCACGATTACAAGGAGCCGCTGTTCTGGATTCATCTGAACATGGACTATCCGTTCAATCTGAAGGGTATCCTGTATTTCCCCAAGATCAATACGGAATACGATTCCATCGAAGGTACCATCAAGCTCTACAACAACCAGGTATTTATCGCGGACAATATCAAAGAAGTCATTCCGGAGTTTCTGATGCTTCTGAAAGGTGTCATCGACTGTCCGGATCTGCCGCTGAACGTATCCCGAAGCGCCCTGCAGAATGACGGCTTCGTAAAGAAGATCTCTGAATATATTACGAAAAAAGTGGCTGACAAGCTCATCGGTATGTGCAAGACCGAGAAGGAAAGCTATGAGAAATACTGGGATGATATCAGCCCCTTCATCAAATTCGGCTGCTTAAAGGACGAGAAATTCTGCGATAAGATGAATGATTATATCTTATTCAAGAATATCGATGACAAATATCTGACACTGCCTGAGATTTTAAAGCCTGTTGAGAAAGAAGAAGCCGACGCAGACAAGAACGAGACCGAGGCTTCCGATGAAAATACAGAGGCTGAAGCAACTGAGACAGACAAGGCCGCAGAGGAAGAGGAATACAAGGACAAGCGCTCCGTGATCTACTATGTCACGGATAAGAACCAGCAGAGCCAGTACATCAATCTGTTCCGGGAGCAGGGCATGGATGCCGTGATCTTAGATCACAACATCGACAGTTCCTTTATCACACAGCTGGAGCGCAGAAATGACAATTACAAATTCATGCGTATCGATGCAGATGTGACCGGCACATTGACCGAGGAGACATCCGCCGACGAGCTGAAGGATGCCACTGAGTCCTTACAGGAGATCTTTAAAAAGGCATTAAACAACGACAAGCTCACCATCACCGTACAGAAGCTCAAGAATGCCGACACAGCCTCCATCATCACCCTGTCCGAGGAAGGACGCCGGATGCAGGATATGATGAAGATGTACTCCATGGGCGGTATGGGTCTGGATCCGTCTATGTTTGGCGGCGATTATACACTGACGCTGAACTACAACCATCCGCTGGTACAATATATTCTGAACAATAAAGAAGGCGAGCATGCAGAGATGTTTGCAAAGCAGCTCTACGATCTGGCAATGCTGTCCAATCAGCCCCTTGCACCGGAAGCCATGACAGAGTTTTTAAAGCGCTCCAACGAGATCATGCTGCTGCTGACAAAATAATCATCATAAAACATAAAAAAAGAAACCCGGGGAGTTTCATTCTCCTCGGGTCTTTTTACGACATATTCACGTCTTCCTCAATCCACTGCTCTTCAGCAAAATATTTTTCATAGATCTCATAGACCTTTGAAAAAGACATTTCCTCCAGATCCGACATGGAGATGCTCTTCCATACCTCCTCATTGAGGTTCGAAGAAATGATCTCCACAAATGGATCATACACGGAATCAAAGGCCTGGTCCTTGCGCTGCTGCACAATATCCTGCTTGTGGCTGTCCGTCAGCTCCTCATCGTATTTGTTGTCACAGTAAAAAATATAATAGCCATCGTCGGTCTGTACCGGCTCACAATAGGTGTCATTCTCCATGGCATAGGCCACGGTCTCCGCTTCCTCCGGCAGCATGCCACGCTGCAGCGTCAGTGAAATCTCATCTGCCTCATTGTAATTGGCTGCCACACCGGAAAACTCTGTGCCTTCCTCCAGCTCCTCATAGGCCTGCTGTGCCTGGGTCTCATCAGAGATCAGTATCTGACGCACCTGCATCACCCGTGCCTCGTCCTCGCTGACCTCCTCATTCACATCGGCTGTCAATGACGCATAGAGTTTTTCTGCAAGTGCATAATGTTCGTAAAGCCCGACCAGATCCTCCTGGGAGATATCCAGTGCATCAATCTCAGCATCCGAAAGGCTCTCATAGCAATCCTCTCCCGCCCACTGGGCCAGCTCCGTCTGCTCCTCGCTTAAGTCAATCCCCTGCTCTGCGGCCAAAGCATCCATGGTATAGACCTTTGCCGTCTCATTCAGGGTGAGCCGTTTGACATACCGTTCATATTTTCTCTGTACCTTGCGGTTGTCACTGTCAATCAGGCTGATCCCATAGCTCTCGCCATAGAGATTCAGATTGTTTGTAAGCAACAGCTTCATGGTCGGCAGTCCGCAGGACTTGCCTCCGATCAAAAATACTTCTGAACCGGACATGCCCCTGCTGATGGTGACCTCTTCGTCTCCGATCCGACATCCGACGCTGCCGAGAGCAAAGGTCAGCGCAAGTGCCGCAGCTAAGGTGCGGCCTGCAATCTTTTTCATTTGATTCTCCTTTTATTCCCCGCTTTATGCTTCTACAATCAGGAAACGGCCATGCTCCAACGGGAATACCTCCGGCTGCTCTAACAGCTCCTCTTCTGACATTCCGCAGAGATCCACGCCTTCCTCTTCAAAATAGTGCCTGACTTCCTTCTTGTTCTCACACACAATGGCCATGCAGTCCTCCAAAAAATATTCTGCATCCTCCAGTGTCTGTGCCACAGGCTCCGGAAACAGCTGAAGCTGGTGATCTAAAAAGGACTGTAAGTCCTGTTCGCTGTAACTCATTCCAAACTCCTCCTACTTATTCTCCACATAAGGTAACTGATTTTCTACGGAATGTCAACCGCAATCAGCTGACCTAAGCAAAAGGAATAGATCCATGCTTCTCGCACCGGCCGGTCAGTGGCTGCCGCAAGGGCTCTCGCGTAAAGCTCCATCTGGGTTTTGTATCGCCCAATCAGCTGTGATGCCTCCTTTACCTGATCCGTCTTGTAATCCAGCAGAATATTTTCCCCATTTTCCTGAAAATACAGGTCAATGATTCCCTGTACCAGCACCAGCCGGTCACTTTGCATGGATGCATCCAGCTGCTCTGCAGGCAGACCCATGACAAAGGGCTGCTCCCGGTAGAGGCATCCAGTTTTATGCGCCTGCATAATCCTACCACCCAGGGGCGTCTGTAGGAAGCGGGCAATATCCCCGGTGCGAACCAGGCGGGCTGCATCTGCCTGCAGACGGCCAGCTTCCACCAGCGCATCCTTTTGCCGCTGCACCTCTGAACGGATCCGTTCATAATCGTCTCCGTCTGTACCGGCAGCCGCCTCACACAGACGATCATAATCCAGACACTCCATCATCCGGTGCATGGCAGTTCCTCTCGCCGCACCGGGATTTTGATCCGGCGTCCATGTCTGCTGCAGTTCATCTCCACTCTCCGATTGACTAAGCATAAAGCGGGGCAGATAAAGGTTCTTCGTCTCTTCCTGCTTTGCATACCAGGCAAGGGTTTCCTCCTCTCCCGGCTCGAAAACCATGTTTCGGTGCTTGAGCTCGGACACAGACATTTTATTGGGAAGGGTCACCTCCGCTTCATAAGGGTAGGTGGCCCGAAGCCGCTCATCAATGGCCGCATACAATTTTCCATCCACCTCATCCATCTGGGCAAGGAGCTGCTCCCGCTGCAGCTCATGGGAGGCTAATGTCAACTGCTTTTGCACGGAAAAATCCATTAGGCTCCAGGTCTCGATGGAAAAATGCTCCGGATGGGAATATGCCCCGGGCAAAATCCAGTCCATATAGCACTGGGCACCGCGCCGGTTCAGGTAAGAAGCATCCATCTGTGACTGAATCTTATAGTAGGAAAGCTCCTTCTCCAGATTTTTTCTGGTGCCGGTCAGGATCAGCTGCTCCTTTGCACGGGTCAGAGCCACGTAAAGTACCCGCAGCTCCTCGCCGATATTATCCCCGGCGATATGGGCTGCGATCAGCTCCCGCAGCAGTGTCGTACATTTGCGGTGTCTTTTTCCCTCTACAAGGCTTAAGCCCGCACCGTAACTACTGTCCAAAATCAGTGTATCCTCGCTGTCTTTTGTATTAAAGCCTCTTCCAAGTCCGCTGACAAATACGATGGGAAACTCCAGACCCTTGCTCTTGTGAATGCTCATGATGCGAACCACATCCTCATGCTCGCCGGTGACATCCGCCTCGCCATAATCGATCTGATATTTTTGCAGCTGTCCCATATAGCGGATGAAGGAAAACAGTCCTTGATAGCTCATTTTTTCAAAGGAAGCCGCATGAGTCAAAAGCATCTCCACATTGGCCTGGCGCTGCTGTCCGGCCGGCAGTGCCCGCACGAGATTTAGATATCCGCTCTCCTGAAGGATCTGATCCAGCAGATCATGCACTCCCATATGTCTCGACAGCTCCCGGTACTCCTGGAGCCATTCCAAAAAATGAGCACATTTTTCCTGCAGTCCCGGCTCCGTACCTTCTTTGGCATAAGCTGTGAGATGATCATAAAAAAACGTTCCATCTCCCACCAGCCGGATGCTGGAAAGCTCCTGATCCGTAAAATCAAAAAACATACTGGACAGCACGGCCACCAGGGGAATATCCTGCAGGGGATTGTCGATCACGGCACATAAGGAGAGTACCGTCTGTACCTCCACCGTGTCAAAATATCCGGTCTGTGACATCTGATGGGAAGGAATCCCATGGGCTGCCAGCTGTTCCGATAAGACGCTGCCCCAGGAACCCGGCGAGCGAAGCAAGATCACAATATCCGAAAAACGTGCCTTCCGAAAGCCGCCAGTTCCATCTGACAGCTGCTGCATCTCCATAATCCGCAGAATCTCCTGGGCGATCATGGATGCCTCCAGCTCCATGGCATTTTCAGCTTCCGTTTCCTCTAAAGACTCGGAACTGCTGTCTGCCAGGAGAATCCGTGTCCTGTATGCATCCCCCTCCGGATCCTCTGAAAATTGCGCCCCGGGATAGAGTGCCGCATCCGCATCGTACTCCACGCCTCCCACATCCCGCTTCATAATGCGGTAAAACAGATCATTGACGCTGTCCAATACCTGAGGGCGGCTGCGGAAATTTTGCTTCAGGCAGATCTTCTGATGGGCGGATTCCTCCGTTGTATAGGTATCATATTTTTCCATAAAAAGCTCCGGTCTCGCCAGCCGGAACCGGTAGATGCTCTGTTTTACATCTCCCACCATAAAGCAGTTGTCCGCTCCGTCCTTGCCTGCCACGGCAGAAAGAATCGTCTCCTGCACATAATTGGAATCCTGGTATTCGTCGATCATGACCTCCTCGAACATGGACTGAAATTCCGCTGCCACCTGGGTCGGTTCCTTGGTCTGTGGGTCAATCAGTATCTGCAGCGCCAGATGTTCAATATCCGAAAAATCCAGAAGTCCCCGTTTTTCCTTTTTTGTTCTATATGCATTTGCATAATCAATGGTCAATCTCGACAGGGTCGCCAGTGACCGGCCGGCCGTCTGCAGATCACGAATCTGTGCCTGGAGTTTCCTGGCAAAATATTTTTTATGAAGCTTTGCCAGATCCTTTTTTACATCATCCCGCAGCTTCTTGACCAGCTCTAACAGCTCCGGATCTCCGTCAAAGCCCCGGCTGCTTTTGAGCCGTCCGAAATCGATCCCGTCGATGGCGATACCCAGGGCGTCAAACTCCCGGATCTCATCCAGCTGCTCCATCTGCCGAATCACATATTTCAGATTATCCAGATACATGAGAGGACCGTCCGGTTCCTCACACAGGCGGCAGGCCAGCAGCAGTTGGGAACGCTCGCCCTGCAGGAGGGCATGCACATAGCCCAGCAGCTCCTGCATCCAGCTATCCGGTTGCTCCAATGCCTCATCGCTTAAATACCGGGGGCTGTAAGGCTGGGCGATCTGCTCCAGCCATTCGATGGGCCAGGGATAGCTGGTGGAAAAATTATAGAGGGAGCGTACCATCCGGGCAATGGCCGCGTCACTTTTTGCGGTTGCATAATTATCTGCCAGGGCGATAAATTCAGGATCTTCACCTTCATACCAGCTCTCCAGCGCATCGGTAAGCACATCCTCCGCCAGCAGAGAAAGCTCTCCGGGATCTCCTACCCGAAAGCCAGGCTCTAAGTCGATGCACTGGAAATAATTTTTCACCACATACAGGCAAAAGCTGTCGATGGTAGTAATCTGGGCATGATGCACCAAGGTATACTGACGATTCAGATATGCATTGCCGGGATCCTCCTGCATCCGTTTTTCAATGGCTGCTGCGACACGCTCCCGCATCTCGGCTGCTGCTGCCTTCGTAAAGGTCACCACCAGCAGCCGGTCAATATCCACCGGGTGCTCCGGATCCAGCACTCTTTGTATAATTCGCTCCACTAATACCGCCGTCTTTCCGCTACCGGCAGCTGCCGAAACCAGCAGGTTGCAGCCCCGCCGGTCGATCACCTGCTGCTGCTGCTCGGTCCATGAAACACCCATCGTCAGTCCTCCTTTCTATGATCCAGCTTCTGCTTCATACGATCGAGAAGTTCATCCTCAGATTTGATGGAAACAAGCCTGCGATATGCACAGCCATTCATACGGTCATCAAAGCCGCAGATGCTTCGGTAGGTGCAATAGGTACAGGCATTTTTATCTGCAAGTGCATAAGGCTCCGGAGAGATCTCTCCTGCCAGCATTCGTTTTCCAAGGGACCTGATCGTCTCATTTACATAATCGCTGATGGTCTGCAGCTGCTCCGTGTCATAGGCTCTCGACGTCTTTGACAGCTCTCCGTCCTTTGTGCGGGCCACCGGTATGACGTCAGATTTTGCCGTGAATTCCTCGTCCATGGCTGTGTAAACCTCCGGGTCTGAATTGACGATGCCATCCAGCCGCAGCCGTTCAAAGACAGTATTGTATATGTCCGCTTCGTCAACCTCCCCTTCCGTCTGGATCACCGGTTCATCCACGTGATAATAAAAAATACCCCCAGGCCGAAGCTCTCCCTTATGGGGACGCTTTGAAAACAGCTCCATGGCCGCATTGAGATAAACCACCAGCTGCAGCTGCAGCCCGTGATAGAGGGAGAGCAGGGAAAATTTGGTCTGGCCGGATTTATAATCAATGATTTTTACATAGGTGTCGGCACCCTGCTCCAGCAGATCCACCCGGTCGATGCGGCCCCGCAGACGCATCCGTTCCTCGTCACTTAAAATAAACTCTGCCGCATCTAAGTGCCCGGCCATGCCAAAGCCGATCTCATAGCCTGCAGGCAGAAAACGTCCCTTTCGCACCTGTCTCGTCAGTGTCTCAATGGTCTGATGCATGAGATGTCCCATGCGGGTCACCAGATAGCGGTTTTTGGCAGAGGATGTAAGCAGGTCCCCGCGGGTATTGGAAAGGGCCTCCTGCATGGCTCTGTCACAGAGTCTCTCCCGCACATCCTCCGGTGCATGGAACCAGTCATAGCCACTGACCGTCAGGTTCTTGGCATAGTGCTCCAGTGTCTCATGGACCAGATTTCCGAAATCAAATGCCTCAAATCCATGCTCCTCCCGCTCCTGCAGGTTCAATCCGTAGGTCAGAAAATGGGCATAGGCACATTTTGCAAACTGCTCCAGTCTCGTCACGCTGCACTCCAGCACCGTCCCGTAGAGCTGCCGGCTTACATCCCCGGGCAGGGGCTCTCTTCCATAGCGGTAAAATGCTGTGTTAAGCAGCTTTTCCAGAGGCTTCTGCCAGCCTTTCTGTCTGCCATACCAGGCAAAAAGTGCCCGCCAGGCAGGGGATGCCTCTCCCTCTTTTGCCCCGTCCATCCCCTCACTTAACAGCCGGAAGGCGGAGTGGGGCGTGGCGATGCGGGGCAAAAGATCCCCGTCATTTGCCGAATGATCTGTAACAGCCAGCCCCGGAAAGAGGCGAAGCAGCGTTCCGATCAGATAGGATCTGCGTCTGGAGGCGCCGTCCGCTCCCCGTCCCGCGAAGGTCAGATACAGACAGTTCGAAGGCTTGGTCAGGTTCAAGTACAGATAAAAGCGCTGGATAAAGGCCCGCTCCCGCGCCGTGGGCGCCAGCTCATAATGTGCGTTTGACAAAATCGTCCGCTCCGCCTGGCTCAGAATCCCGCCATCTGTGGTGGTGCGGGGAATCACACCGTCGTTGACTCCCAGGAAAAAGAGCACCTTGATCTCATCCAGTCTCGTCCGCTCGATATCTCCCATGAGCACCTGATCCGCGGTAGGGGGAATCGATGCAACCACGGCTCCCTCAAAGCCTGCCTCCAGCACATCAATATATTCGTCCACCGGCATCTGCTCTTCCCCCAGCAGAGCCACAAATTTGTCAAGCAGATCCATCAGTGTCCGCCAGATCTGACCGGTGGCATCTGATGCCTGCAGCTGCCAGTGAAGCATCAGCGTCAGCAGCGCCCGGCTGCGGGATTCCACCGTCGCATTTTTTTCTCTCATGGCAGTCAGATAAGGCTCCAGCTGTGAAAGCAGCCGGTCCTTTGTCTCATTTAACTGCTGCAGCTGTTCCTCTGTCAGCCATCTCGGGCAATATGCCCAGGTTCTTTTCCACCGGACCAGTCCTTTGATGCCGGCTGCCAGCACATAATTTTCTAAAAGATCTGCCTCCCGGGGCTCGATGGGCAACAGCCCTGATTTGATCACACGCATCATGCTCTCGTAGGATAAGCCGTCGTACCGCCCTTCCGTTTTGGCCAGATCCAGCAGCCCCCGCACACATTCCAGCAAGGGGTGAAAAAGAATGGGATTGGTCTGATCCAGGAAAAAGGGAATCTCAAATTCTGAAAATACCTGCTGGGCATAAGAGGCATAGAGGGACACATCCCCTGATACGATAGCAATCTCCCGGTAGTGAAGCCCCCCTGCCACCAGACGCCTGATCTGGCATGCCGCGAACCGCAGCTCATCTAACGGCCTTGCAAAGCTGTGGAGCTGCAGCTGTTTTTCATCCGGCTCTCCGGCATAGGACGTCTGGCGCAGCCGAAAAAGATTTTGCTCCAGGTGATAGAGCATGGGGGCTCTGGCAAAGCGACGTTCGTTTCCCTGATCAAAAACTACCGGCTGGCAGACAGCTACCTTCGTCCGCTCTGCGATGCCGAGGAGCACATGAATGGTCTTTCCCGATAAATAAAAAAGCTGCTCCACATCACTTTCTGCGAAAAAATCCTCCCTTGCGTCCATGGTGAGGGCCACATAGATATCCAGAACAGCAGGAAATACTGCCTCCAAAAAGGTCTGCTGCACCGGCGTAAAGCCTGTGAATCCGTCAAAAATGAGTACTGCATCGTGAAACATGGAAGAACGGGGAACAAGCCTGGCCAGATACTCCACTACCTCCTCTGCCAGCAGATAATCCCCTTGAATCTCCTCTAAAAATGCATCGTATAGAAGCCGGATATCCGCCAGCTTTGCCGCTAACAGCGGTGATACATCCGGGGCTTTTTCCATATCAGAAAGCAGCTGCGGATCGATCTTATACTGGGACAGCTCTGTCAAAAAAGACTTGATCTCATCGATATAGCCGATTTTTTTTAAGTTTCCCTGAAGCACCGAAAGCCTCGGCTCCAGTTCTCCTGCCAGCTTGCGCAGGATCAGATTCTTGCCGGTATCCTCCAGCACCTGGAGTGTATTCTCCCCCAGCTCCTCAAATACACGGTAAGCCAGCCGCTTAAAGCTAAGCACATCCACATTTAAAATGGCATGATTTTTCTGGCGGGTCACAAAGGCCCGCTGGGTCGCCATAGTAAACTGCTCCGGCACCAGCACATAATAGGTGCGCTTCGGATGCTTTTTTGCTTCCTCCAAAATATAAGTATAGAGCCGGTCAGATTTGCCGGCTCCAGAATTTCCCAAATATAGATGTAATGCCATAGTAGCTTCTCCCTTTTATTCGCTTCGCAGCGCGTCGATCGGATTGAGCAGTGCCGCTCGCTTGGCCGGCATATAGCCAAACAAAATACCGATGCCTGCCGATACACCAAAGGCGACACCGATGGCCTTGGCAGAGGGCGCACAGCTTAAGCCGATAGCGTTGCCCAACAACGTCGTTGCCACTCCTCCGATAATGATGCCGATCACTCCTCCGATGGAGGAGAGCACGGCTGCCTCGATGACGAACTGCTTCATAATATCCCGCTGCTTGGCGCCTAAGGATTTACGGATACCGATCTCCCTGGTTCGCTCGCTGACCGATACCAGCATGATATTCATAATACCGATGCCTGCCACCAGCAGGGAAATACCTGCGATTCCTGTGAGAATTTTTTCCATGATACCGATCATGCTGCTCATAATATCCAGCAGACTGGCCATATTTGTCACCATATAGCAGTCCGAATCATGATAAAAGGAATACAAAAAATCCTCCAGCTGCTGCTGTGGCTCGGTGGAATTGTCCGAATCCGTGAGCTTTAATGTATAACCGGAAGGATATGCGCTGCCGGATTCCCTGCAGATCACGGTATATGGTGCATAAATCACGTCATCAGAGGAATACTGGGTGGAATCACCCTTTTCCTCCAACAGACCCACTACCTCATAGCTTTCCGCACCGATCTTGATGGTCTGACCTACCGGATCCTCACCGTCAAAGAGCTCATTGCATACATAAGTACCGATGACGCAGACCTTGCTGCGAGACAGCATATCTGCATAGGCGAGAAAGCGCCCGGAGGAAACCTCCAGCGCCTGAATATCCGCATAGCCCTCGCTGACACCGTTGACTGTCTCATTGGTCAGCTTCTGGTCGCCCTTTCGCACTGTGGTGGACAGAGAAGCACTGGGGCTCAGCTGGCAAAATGCATCGCTATGCTCCTCCACAAAGGAATACATCTGCTCATCCGTCAGCTGCTTAGACGTGGTGCCCATCAGTGATACGGTGATGGTATCCGCACCCATGTCAGAAAAGGAATCCATGGTATAGTCAATCATGCCATCCATCAGGGACACCATGGCGATGACCGCACCCACACCGATGATCATGCCCAGCATCGTTAAAAAGGAACGCATTTTGTTGCTGATCAGGCTGGAAAATGCCATTAAAAATGCCTGTGATGTTTTCATTTTGCGTTTATTTTCTCCTTATATTCACTGGAAGCGCCGTCAAAGATCACCTTACCGTCATGGATCTGGATCACACGCTTTGCCTCCACTGCAATGGAATTGTCATGGGTAATGATGATGATGGTATTGCCCTCGCTATTCAGCTCCTTCAAAAAATCCAACACATCCCGGCTGGTGCGGGAATCCAGCGCGCCGGTAGGCTCATCCGCCAGGATCAGGGACGGTTTGCCCGCCAGAGCCCGTGCGATGGAGACTCTCTGCTGCTGACCGCCGGAGAGCTGATTGGGGTATTTTTTCCATACATCTCCCAGTCCTACCTTGGTCAGGGATTCGATGGCCCGCTCATGGCGCTGGGCTTCTCCCATACCTGCATAGAGCAGCGGAAGCTCCACATTTTTCGCCAGGTTCATCTTGGGAAGCAGATTGTACTGCTGAAAAATAAAACCGATCTGCTTGTTCCGGATCTCTGCCAGCTCATTGTCTGTCATGGACCCCACATCAATGCCATTTAAATAATATTTTCCTTCGGTGGGAACATCCAGCGCACCGATGATATTCATAATGGTGGATTTGCCGCTGCCGGATTTGCCGACGATGGCCACCATCTCGCCCCGGTCAATCGTAAAACTAATGCCGTCGTTGGCCCGCACCTGGGTATCACCCATCTGATAAATCTTGTAGATTTCCTGCAGCTCGATCAAATGCGGATGCTGTTCCTGTTGCTGCTTCGCAGCTTCTTTTTTTGTCATATCAGTTCTCTCCGCCTGGGCCGCCACCCATATTGCTG
The DNA here is from genome assembly GCA_963645455.1 of Moraxellaceae bacterium. GTDB lineage: Bacteria > Bacillota > Clostridia > Lachnospirales > Lachnospiraceae > W0P33-017. The sequence continues at coordinate 12,778 of CAVITM010000002.1, forward strand.
CCGCCCATATCGTCGCCGCCGCCCATATCACCACCGCCGCTCATATCGCCGCCCATGAAGATCTGGGTCATATCGGTGGTCTCTGCCCGGGGCACATAGATCTCATCTGTTTCGCTAAGGCCGGATACGATCTGCACATAAGAATCATTGCTGATGCCCACCTCAACCTCTACAGAATGGAAGCCGTCCGGTACACCGGCCGCCGTATCCTCCTCGCTGGTAGTCTGGTCTTCGGTATTTTTTACATAGACAAGATTGCCCCGCATCAGGGAATCCACCGGAACACACAGGGCGTCCTTTTCCTCCTGAAGCACGATCTTGGCAGATACGTTCATGCCGGGAAGCAGGGAACCCACCTGGTCCATCTCCACCGTAACGGGATACTCGGTCACACCGCCGGTGGTGCTGGCCTCAAGGCTGATATTTGTAATATGTCCGGTCATCTCCACATCCGGCAGAGCGTCTGCCGTCACCTTAACCTCCTGACCCACAGATACCTTCAGCACATCCAGTTCATCCACCTTCATGCTAAATTTTACTTTGGAGAGATCATAGATCACTGCCAGCGCGCTGGTATAGGCTGCGTTGATATTGTCTCCCTCTTTTGCATTTTTCGTAATGACTGTGCCGGAAATGGGAGCCGTCAGTGTATAGTCGTCGAGGTTCTTTTTCGCCGATGACAGCTGGTTTTCGGCACTCTCCACATTCAGCTTGGAATTTTCTACATTGTCGCCTACGGAGGAATCTTCTAATACCAGGTAGGTATCACCCTTCTGGATATAATCCCCTTCTGCAATCTTCAGGGACTCGATCGTACCGCTGCCATCCGCCATAAGGGTTCCCTCGGATTTGACACTGAAGGTGCCGGCTGCATTGCAGTCCACCCCGCCTACGGTGGCCGTGGCACTCATATCTGCAGAAATGCCGCCTGGATTTTTCACCTCGATGGTCACGTAGCGAACGACCATATTGCCGCTGAGGGTGGTAGTGGTGGAATCAACTGCCGTGACTGTACCCCGGACATTTTCGTCTGACACGCAGACTGTCGCACGGCTTCCGACCCAGGAATCTTTTACGTCCGATGCATTAAAGGGCACGGACAGCTTCATGGTGGTGTTGTCATAGATATCTGCAATCTTGGTGCCTGCGGTGATCTTGTCTCCCTGCTCCACGTAGAGTTTCTTGACATAGCCCTCCTGATCCGAGGTGAGGGAAAGATTGTCCGTGGTCTGCTTTTTACTGTCTACCGCGTCCTGATAGCTGAGCTTGGCCTGCTCCACCGACAGTTCTGCCGATTTGATGGAATCCTCGATGCTCTCTGTGGAAAAACGGTAAAGTACCTGTCCCTCTTCCACCGTATCTCCCTCTTCAAAATCGGCCTCTACGATCTCGCCTTGTACCATGGGGGTGATAGAATACTGATCGTTGGGCTCGATGGTACCGGTGCCGCTGATCTCTACCTGAAGATCCTGGGTGGTGGGCGTCTGGGTCTGATAAGAGCTGTCTACGGCAACTGCCTGTTTTCCCAAAACGTTGGGCAGCACCACAAAAACCACCAGCAGCACCACCACCAAAACGATCAGCTTCTTTTTATGCTTTTTTAAAAATGATCCAATTTTTTCTTTCATAGTCCTTTTCCTATTTTGCTGTTGCGATAATCACGCGGATTCTGCCGCCGGTGGTTCCATCATAATATGCCGCCAGCTGATAGTTTGATAAACTCATAACCTTTGAGAGGGCAATGGAATAGTAGGAGGAACCTTTTTTCAGGTAAACACCCACATCGTCTGCCAGCTCATAGGTAGTGGTTCCATTGGAGGCTTCCGTCTGGGAAATGGATGTGACAGACAGACTGCCCAGGGTCTTGATGCCGGTCAGGGAGCCGTCAGATGCAAATGCAAACTGGGCCGGTCCGACGTAGCCGTCCACACCGAAGATCTGTCCGCTGCTGGATGCATATCCGCTCTCATCTCCGATCTGGTAGCTGTAGCTGCCGGAGAAAGTCATGGTCTCTTCATCCGCCATCTCTGTGGCACTCTTTAAAATGCCGTACTTATAGGAATCTCCCGTCACTCCGGTGACGATCAGGTCGGTGATCTCCTTGCTGGCATTCACATGATAGTACAAAATGCTGCTGGAATTGATGGTCAGTCCGGCCAGGCGGCTGCGGCTCAGTGTAGAATACGTACCGTTTGAATTGTATTCTAAGATCCGGATGTTCTTTGACAGGGTATAGCCGGCGAAGCTGCCTGCATCGGAGCTGACGGTGCCGTTCAGCTTGCCGATAGTCACTTTATTCACGGTAGCCGTGCCGTTATCGTAGCTGATCTCCACCGGTGTTTTTTCAGAATAGCCCGTCAGATCACTGACCACATATTCCTGGGTCTCGCCCCGTGTATCCAGCACGGTGATATATTTCTTTACCGTGGTATCCGTCTTGTCTGAGCCTACCTTTTCCGTCTTTGATAAAACGATGCCTCCGGTAAAGGAATTCAACTCTGCCGGGCTTCCGATGCCCACCACCGTATCATCCTTTCCCAGCAGCAGCGTCACGTAATCTCCAACTGCATAATCGCCCATGGCAGACACTGCATAAGCCGCGGTCTGAGCCGCCAGGGAATAGGTTGTTCCACCCACTGTGACAGACTGGGGCGTGTAGCGGTCCGGAGAGACAGCATTCAGTCGTCCGGTCACCCGCTCCTGATACACGTAGACACTCTTTAGCTTTTTGGAATAATAGAGCACATCGTAGGGATTGACCTGATCTGCGGTGCTCTTACCTCCATCGATGTAGATGGTGGCATTGGTCAGCTTAAAGGGGATCTGCTCCTGCCAGTTGGACTGGGCGATCACCGGACCGTCAAGCTGATCAAAAGCCAGCTCCAGATAGTCGATATCTCCGTTTGTATCCAGGGCATAGCCCAGGGTGCTGGCGTAGATGGTACCGCTCTTTGTAGCGCTGACCTGCATGTTATAAAGCAGACAGCAGACATCCTGATAGGTCAGAGCCTGAGACCGTTTTTTTGAAATGTTGGTATTTAGCTTTTCAGATTTGTAAAAAGAATATTTGGCGCTGGAAAGATTGCCCTGAAAATCGCTGTCCTCATAGCCTAAGACAGCTACCACCGCTGATATGGCCTCCTGCAGCGTCACAGCCTTCTTCGGGCGGAATTTTCCACGGAGATTGCCCTTCATCCAGCCGTTTTCCACAGCGATGCGGATATAGGGTGCATAGGAGCCGGTGCTCTTTACATCCGAATACATGGAAGTCCGCGTGGAAGAAGCCACTTTATCCTTGTAGGCCGACAGCTGTACCAGCATCTTTGCAAACTGCTGTCTGGTCACCTTTTTCTTCAGTCCCGCCTGGGTCGTCTGCTTCTGGCGAAGCACACCCTGTGCCACCAGCACCTGTTTTGCAAGTGCGACACTTTTCGTCGGATTGGTCTTGGTGGACGTGGCGGCTGCTGCCGTAGATGTGGCCGCTGCGCCGGATGCTACGCCGGCATCTGATGCAGCTGCCGAAAAATCAATAGATGCCGCTGCCGCCGGCAGAGCCTGGGTAATGGTCAATACCGTGCAAAGCAGCGCCAGGACGATACGCCTGTTTGTATGTCTCATTTTTTCACCTCTTCGTAAGATTTGTGAGCAAAGGATGAAACGCTTTTGCCGCAGATATTTTACCACACCGTAAAAGCTCTGTGTGAAAGTTCATGAAAATTTCATAATTGACCCTGCGCCGGGACAACTCCCTGTAATGTGCCCTCACGCACAGCCTGCACAAATGGTCATTTTTTATGCGTGAACCGCATAGGGGCTGTCATACATCTTTTTTAGCTGTTCGATCCGGTTGTACTGCTCCCCGATACAAAAGTCCTTGGACCAGGTCATGTAGTAAGCCCAGGGAATATGGGACTTCTCCAACATTGTGATATCCGGCAAAATCCCCACCTCTGCCAGGGCAGCCACCTTATTCTCAGTGGTCACGCGCCGCAGCAGCTCATACTGCTGGCGGTAATCCGTTTTTGTATAGGCATCCAGATACTGGTCAAGGGATACCACATCCACGCAATCATCCCCCGGATAGGCATCCGGCGCCGAACAGTTCCATACCCACAGCAGGTGATTCAGCTCCAGTTCCTTCGTATAATAATCAAACATCAGCCGGAAAAGCGCCGCTGCGGTCTGAGTGCCCTTCGCACCCCACCAGAACCAGTCGCCTTCCGCCTCATGAAAGGGCCGCCACAGCAGCGGAATCCCCGCCTCCTGAAATTTGCGCAGCTGGACGGCGATGGCGTCTAAATCATGAAAAAAGGCAGCCCGCTCGACTGTTCCCTCTTCTAAAACCTTCGCGGCATCAAAATCCGTATTTTCCGTATAAAAGCTCTTGTCACGGCCGCCAATGGGTGAAAACCAGTGAAAGCTCAGGGCCACAATTCCCCGCTTCTCTTTTGCCCAGGAAAGGGCCGTGTCCATGGTGTCCTGATTTTCATAGACCTCCCGCAGGCATTCCTCCGACGCACTCCGGAAGTTGATATTGGGCGAATAAGAAAGTAACTCAAACCCCCGAAGCAGAGGCTCCTTTCCTGTCTGCTGCCGGATATAGTCGATCTCCTCGCAGGAATTGGTCTGCGTATGCTGTCCGGTGATCAGCCGGTGTCCTGCACATTCCTCTAAAAACCGAAGCAGTGCCTTTGCTTCTGCACTTGCATATTTATTTGCTGTCTGCTGCATGTTATCTCTCTCCTAATTTCTGTAATTGTTCCAATGAATCTACCGCCAGTACGCCCTCCGGCACATCCACATTTCTGCCCCGCAGGTACAGGCAGGTCTTCATCCCATAGTCAAGCCCTCCGGCGATGTCCGAAGTGAGGGAATCCCCCACCATCAGGCACTCCTCCGGCATCAGCGCTACCTTTCTTCCTGTATTGATTTTTGCAAATGCATAATCGAAAAAAGCTTTTGCCGGCTTTGCCACGCCCACCTTTTCAGAAATAAACACATCATCAAAAATCTCATACATTCCGGCGATCTGCAGCCGGTGAACCTGCTGTTCATAAGGACCGTTGCTGGCCGCATAAAGCAGATATTTTCCATTTAGCGCAGTGAGAAGCTCCAAGGCTCCCTTCTCCGGAATCGCACTGTCATAAAGCGCACCACGAAAATATTTCTCGAAGGTGGGCCCGTCAAATGCGATCCCCAGCACCTCAAACACCTGATTCCATCGAATCTTCGTCAGCTCCTCAAAGGAAAGAGATCCATCCTCGATCCGGCGCCACAGCCCGTTATTTACCCTGGTAAAGGCATCAAACATCCATGGTTCATATGGTTTTAATCCAAAATGGGAAAAGCCCTCCTCCATCGTATGCCTGACATACTCGTCAAAGCTAAGCAGTGTATTGTCTATATCAAAAAAAATCGCCTGAAGACTCATGTATTTTTCTCTCCTTCATTTTTTCTTCCATTAAGAATAATCGCAGAGATAGAAAAAAACAAGCCTTTTTTCTTGACATCAGGTGCAAATGAATTATGATAGGAAATGCACAAAAAGTAAATGAAAAAATGGGAGGAATTCAACATGCGAATCATCATTGTACGTCACGGGGATCCGGACTACGAGCATGACACCCTGACCGAGACCGGCTGGCGTGAGGCCGAGCTGGCCGCCGATAAATTGTCAAAACTGGACATCGCAGCATTTTATGTCTCACCTCTGGGACGGGCACAGGATACAGCCAGCTGCACACTCAAACGGATGCAGCGCACTGCCACCACTTACGACTGGCTGAGAGAATTTTCCGGTGAGATCATGCGCCCCGACGTAAAGGATCGCCCCATGATCTGCTGGGACTGGCTGCCCCAGGATATGGAGCAGTTCCCGGAGCTTTATGACAAGGATCTTTGGCTTACCAATGATGCCATGGCTCACGGAAATGCAAAAGAAGAATATACCTGGGTCTGCGACGGACTGGACCAGCTGTTAAAAAATCATGGCTATGTACGGGAGGGTCTGCACTACCGCGCGCTGCATCCCAACAATGACACAATTGTATTTTTCTGTCATTTCGGTGTGGAGGGCGTGATTTTAAGCCACCTGCTGAACGTCTCTCCCATGATCTTATGGCATGGCTTTTGTGCCGCACCTTCCTCCATGACCAGCATCTACACAGAGGAACGCCGCCCGGGCATCGCTTCCTTCCGGGTCAATGAATATGGCAGCACGGAGCATCTCTACGTTGCAGGGGACAAGCCCTCTCCCTCTGCCAGATTCTGCGAATGCTTCGCCAACGAGGGACAGAGAAGGGATTAGTTTTTTCTTGTAATATATAAAAGGTAGGAAAAAAGATGAACCGGACAAAAGAAATGGATATGCTGCAGGGAAAAACGGCTGGAAAGCTGATCCTCTTTGCGCTTCCCCTGGCCTGCAGCAGCATCCTGCAGCAGCTGTTTAACTCTGCGGATGTAGCAGTGGTGGGACGATTTGCAGGGGATCAGGCACTGGCAGCTGTAGGCAGCTGTGTGGCACTGGTAGGTATTTTTGTGAATCTGATCGTAGGGCTCTCAGTGGGTCCGAATGCGGTAGTGGCGAATCTGATCGGACAAAAACGAAGAGAACAGATCAGTCGTATGCTCCATAGCATCTTAGCCTTTGGCATGGTACTGGGACTGTTTCTCATGGCAGCAGGACTATGCCTGGCACGTCCGATTTTAGTAGCCTCCGGCACGCCGGACAGCGTGCTTGCCATGGCACTGCTGTATATCCGGATCTATTTCCTCAGCATCCCATTTATGATGATCTACAATTTTGGCTCCGCGATTCTTCGAAGCTACGGGGATTCGAAACATCCCATGTACTATCTGCTGCTCTCCGGCATCGTCAACGTGATCTTAAATCTGGTGCTGGTGATCTGCTTTCAGCTGGGCGTAGCCGGTGTGGCCATCGCAACCGTAATCTCCAACGTCCTAAGCGCCGCTCTCACGCTGTTGCACCTGTATCGAAGAAACGATGAATTCCAGTTTCGCCCAGGCTTGCTGTCCATTCACTGGAATGATCTGAAAAAAGTGCTGACCATCGGCATTCCGGCAGGCATTCAGGGCGCGATCTTTTCGGTGTCCAATGTATTTATCCAAAGTGGGATCAACTCCTTTGGCGAGGATGCCATTGCAGGCTCCTCACTGGCACTGAATTTTGAGTATTTTACCTATGATATCGCTGCAGCTTTTGCCCAGGCGGCTGTCACCTTTACCAGCCAGAATTTCGGTGCAAAGCAGCTGGAGCGCTGCAAACGTATCTTCTGGCAATGCATGCTCTTTGGCATTGTTTTCACGGAGATTCTCAGCGTTATTTTTATGATCTGGGATGACTTTTTTGTCAGCATCTATACCACCAGCAGTGCAGTGGCCGCCTATGGCATCATTCGCATGCACCGGGTATGCTCCCTGGAAGGGCTGACCGCCACCTACGAGGTGGAGAGTGGGGCTCTGCGGGGCATGGGTAAATCACTGGCGCCCTCCATCCTCACCATCATTGGAACCGTTGTTTTCCGACTGATCTGGATGGTGACTGTGTTCCGCCGGTTCCCCACCTTTGATATGCTGATGAATGTATATCCCGCCTCCTGGATCTTCACGGGGGGAGCGATTTTTGTTGTGTACGCAATCGTATGGCGAAAGATCCAGAGTCGTTCCATGTCTGATTTATGAAATTTTACTTGGCTCTAACTAAATAGTTACAAAGTAACTGTTCAGGTGGTTCTGAACAGATACGTTACAAACAAGAATTCTTAAGAAACTCTTTAGATTTCTGACACATGAGGTTCACATTTCATCGATATACTGACCTTGTTCAGATGAGGAGCCGAAAGTTTTACGGAACCAGGAACGGCTCCGACAAAAAACAACAGGGCTTAGGTGCATGGTTTCCCACTCATGCACAAAGCCCTTTTATATATTGATCCACGATTCACTTCTACCAGTTGATCCTAAGTCCCTTCGGATAATGATTTTTCACCACGCCGCCGTTTGCTTTTCCCCAGCCAAGAGGAAGTCCCTGATAGGTCACCAGCACCCAGCCACGCAGACTCTCGTCACCGGGCAGCGTCATTCCCCGCAGGAACTGTTCCGGTTCCCTTGTCTCACACACCTGCTGTACCTCTTCAGCTCGCAGGGCAAGAGCCAGAGCATGAGCCGGTTCAAACCGGTTCTTTTTATTTGTCCCCACATGCAGTCCCGGCCGCAGCACCTTCAGACCTGTCAGATCCGGCATCTGGGGCGGAACCAGATACAGCTGTTCACCAAACTGACATCTCTTTCCACTCAGCTCACAGGAAAGAGACTGCTTTCTAAAATCATCAAAGCCGGCCCATAGATCTGTGGGTCGCTCTTTTTTTGTCTGTCTTTTTGTTTGCTGTGGAAAAGCATCCGGCCGCGGCATGGGATGTCCCTGCTTCACCAGCTTTGCAATAAAATGCCCCTCGCCACGCTGACGATGGGGATAAATGCGGGCGCAGCCCGGAATATCTGCATCCGAAATGCCCAGCGCTTGCGTATCGATGGGTGAAATGGAAAGCTCCCCTTCTGTCTCCAGCAGCCAGGAGATCATCTCCTCATCCTCCTGAGGCGCAAAAGTACAGGTGGAATAGACCAGCACGCCCCCCGGGCGAAGCATGGAAACCGCACAGGATAAAATCTCCCGCTGACGCTCTGCGCAGTGCTGCACATTCTCTGGGGACCATTCCTGAAGGGCCGCCTCTTCCTTATGAAACATGCCCTCACCGGAGCAGGGCGCATCCACAATGATCCGGTCAAAAAACAGAGGAAAACGCTTGGCAAGCTCCTGGGGAGAATGATTCAAAACCACTGCATGCCGGATGCCCATGCGCTCGATATTCTGCGAGAGTATCCGGGCACGGTTCGGCACGATCTCATTGCAGACCAGCAATCCCTGGCCATTCATCCGTCCGGCCAGCTGGGTGGACTTGCCGCCCGGTGCTGCGCACAGATCCAGAATGACCTCTCCCGGCTGTGGATCGGCGATGGCTGCCACGCTCATGGCGCTGGGCTCCTGAATATAATAAAGCCCCATCTCATGATAGACATGTCTGCCCGGCCGATCTTCAGGTTCATAGTAATATCCCTCCGGCGCCCAGGACACCTGGGTCAGATTCCATGGCATGAGCTGCTCGAAATATACTCTGTCAAGCTTTTGCATATTGCGTCTCAGGCCATAGGCCCGGGGCGACCGGTAGCTATCAAAAAATGCATCCGCCTCGGCTCCAAGCTGGCTTCTCATGCGCTGGACAAAGGCCTCCGGCAGTTCGAATTTTTCGTTTTCCATATCTTTTTCCTTTTTGTTCCAAATAAACTCAGCTTCTTATGCCAGTATAAGCCACTTCTCCGGAAAAAGATAGTCTGGAAGGATGAGTTTATGCAGGCTCTCCCACCAGAGTGGAGATCTCCCGATGCTCGATGGCAGTGGAAAATACGATCTGGGTCTGTGTCCGTCCGTATTTTTCCAGTTGGGAAACAAATGCTTCCAGATCTCTCGTGTTGGAATAGGCCACCTCTAAGAGCATGGCATAATCGCCTGTGATGCAGCTGCACTCAATGACATTCTCGCAGGCACGTGCCAGATTTAAAAATGCATCCTTTTTCCCGGGGCGAAGCTCCACATTGATGAAGGCGCGGATACGGTTGCCCATTTTTTCCTTATTTACACAGGTATGATAGCCGAGAATGTATCCCTCACGCTCAAGCTTGTTGATCCGTGCAGAAGTCGCAGGAGATGATAAAAATACCTGGGAGGCGATATCCTTCAAGGATGTTCTCGCATTTTCCTGTAAAATATGTAAGATTTTCCGGTCTACGCTGTCTAACTGCTGTCTCATACGATCACCTCATCTGTGTTGGTCGCGAAGCAGATGTTCCATGAGGTGAATCACCGTAAAAAAGGTGCTTCAACCCCTTGGTTGAAACACCTTCGTTTCGCTTCATTTTCTTAAGTTGTGGTCATCATAGCATTAAAAAAATCATTTGTCCAGCCTTTTTTCTTGTTTTTTTTCAATTTTTACCGTAAACTAGCATCGGATGAAAGCCCAAATGGCACCTCCAGAAAGGATTTTTATCATGCTCATTGATTTTCATACACATACATTTCCGGACAAAATCGCGGCTGCTGCCGTAAAGCAGCTGGCGGACCGCTCCCATCTGACGCCCAACACCGATGGCACCTATCAGGGGCTGCAGGAGATCATGAAAAGGGACGGCGTGGATATCTCCGTGGTGCTTCCGGTAGCCACCAAGCCCTCCCAGGTGGAATCCATCAACCGCCGCGCACTTGAGACAAACGAAAAAGCTGCTGACACCGGTATCTATTCCTTTGGCGCGATCCATCCGGATGATCCGGACTATAAGGCACATTTGCGCTGGCTTGCAGAAAACGGTTTTAAGGGAATCAAGCTGCATCCCGACTATCAGCTGCATTTTGCAGATGACCTGGCGACGCTGCATGTCATCGACGAGGCAGAGAGCCTCGGTCTGTATACGACGATCCATGCCGGCATCGATGTGGGCTATCCTTCTCCGGTTCACTGCAGGCCCCAGATGTCACGGAAGATCGTGGATACGCTCCACCCCACCCACCTGATTCTCGCCCATACCGGCGGTTGGAAGCAGTGGGACGATGTGATCGGGCTGCTGGACGACCCCCATCTTCTATTTGATATTTCCTTTTCCCTGGGCGTGATCAGCACCCAACAGTTCATGCAGATCGTGGCCCAGCATGGCAGCGACCATCTGCTCTTTGGCACGGATTGTCCATGGGATCATGCAGCACATACGCTGGAAGAGCTGAGGCAGATGCCCCTTAGTGAGGAACAAATGGATGAGATCTGCTATAAAAATGGTGCGAAAATTCTTGGATTGTCATAAAAAAAATCATGGGCTGGATGCCCATGATTTTTTGTTTTTTTATGCTTATTTCTTATGCTAATGCAGCAGTGATGATGGCCATGGAATATACCTCTGAGGCATTGCATCCACGGGACAGATCATTGATAGGTGCGTTCAATCCCAGAAGGATGGGACCATAAGCCTCGAAATTGCCCAGACGCTGTGCGATCTTGTAGCCGATATTGCCGGCGTTGATGTCCGGGAAAATAAAGGTGTTCGCATGTCCTGCCACCTCAGACTGAGGGCATTTGGTACGGGCAACACGGGGAGCTACGGCAGCATCAAACTGCAGCTCGCCTTCCACCGGAAGATTGGGAACCTTTGCCTTTGTCTTCTCTGCGGCATGGCGCATCTTGTCTACATCCTCGCCCTTGCCGGAGCCAAGGGTTGAATAGCTAAGGAATGCAACCTTGGGATCGATACCGAAGATCTTTGCACAGGCTGCTGTCTCTGTAGCGATCTCCACCAGCTCATCCTCATTCGGCTTGATATTGATGGCACAATCGCCCATAGCCAGCACTTCATTGTCACCGGTAGCACTGGGACGAACAAGAATAAAGCAGGAAGATACGATGCTGTTGCCGGGCTTCGTCTTGATCAGCTGCAGTGCCGGACGAACCGTATCCGCAGTGGAATAGGTAGCACCGCCAAGCAGCGCGTCTGCCTCTCCCATCTTTACCAGCATGGTACCAAAATAATTGGCCTGTGCCAGTGTCTTTCTCGCCTGCTCAGGTGTCACGCCCTTGCTCTTTCTCAGCTCACAGAACAGATCTACCATCTCATCCATGCGCTCATAGTTTGCAGGATCGATGATACGTGCGCCGCGAATATTGAAGCCGCTCTCCTCAGCCGCCTTCTGAACCTCTTCTTCATTTCCCACAAGAATCGGGCTTAAGAAGCTGCTGGCAAGCAGTCTGGAGGATGCCTCTAAAATACGGGGATCATTGCCCTCGGTAAACACGATCTTTCTCGGGTTGTCTTTTAAAATCTGAATTAACTGACCAAACATGTTTCCTTCTCCTTTTTTTACTGGTTTTGCATTGCTAACTTGCTCCTATTTTAGCCCCATCTTCGGTAAAAAACAATATCCGTCCGGCCATGTATCTCGAAAAATCCAAGGGAAAAAGTTACTTCTCTGTAATCGTCGCATTGCTCTCCAGAAAATCAATGGTCGCTTCGTTCAAAAAATATTCCGTTAGGCTGTCCTCATCGTAATCTGCCAGCAGATCCTCCACGGAATCATAGTCATAATCCTGGGCATAAGCTTCCATTTTTTCCTGAAGCTGCTCCTCTGACAGCGTCAGACCCTCCTGGCGGCGAATCTCGGATAATACCATGGTCTCATTGACTGCATCGATATATTCCTGCTCCCGCGCTTCTTCATCGATTTCCAGCGTTTCATAGAGCTCGTCCAAGCTGCAGCCAAACATGTCCGCATAGCTTTCATAGCTGCTGATGGTTTCTTCCTTTTTCTGCTTGTACAGACTCTTGGGATATCCATCGATGGTACATGCTGCTACCGCTTCCTTCACAAGATCCTGCCGGAGCGTCTCCTCCGCATCTTCCTCATTGGTCTGCTGCAGCTCCTCCAACAGGCTGTTCTCCCACTTTTCTACGGTATCAAATCCAAGATTTTCTTTTGCAAACTCATCCGTCAGTTCCGGATAGGTCACACTGGAGATACTGTTGACCACGATCTGATAGGTGATGGTTTTTCCGCATAAAAGGGCGTCGCTGAAATCTGCGTCATAGGTCACCTCCAGGTCGATCTCATCCTCCGGGGAGGCACCGATCAGGGCGTCATCCACTTCGTCGCCGAATTCAGCGTCTCCGATCTGAAGCTCATAGCCGTCATCATCCGTAAAATCATAGACCACTTCGTTGCCGTCTTTTGCCAGCAGGGAGACGTCCACCATCTGGCCTTCCTCCACCGGGCCATCCACGGATTCATACTCTGCATATTCCTCCAGCTGCTCCTGTTCATATGCTTCCAGGCTCTCGTCTGTGACCTGCTCCACTTCCTTTGTGACGGACAGATTTTTATAATCCCCCAGCGTCACATATTTGCTGTAATCTCCGCTATCACTGCCACAGCCCATCAGGCAGGCACCCACACAGGATAACAGCAGCAGACTCATGTCTATTTTTTTCATTGTATACTCCTTTTAATGGTCTGTTCGCCCAGCATTGGCACAAACCGTTTGGTAAACCTGGCGAAAATCAGCGCCGGATTTTTGGCAGAGCTGCACAAGGCTCTCGTATTCCGGATAAACCTTCTCGATGGTCCCATAACGGCAGCGTTTGACCCGGGCCGGTCCGTAGACCGTCTCCACCGTATCCGTTTCACGCTCCATGACGGTGCGCTCCATCTGGATATAGCGCATGCCGATGGTGGTGGTTTCTGAAAAAATAATCTGCACCATGCAAGCCTTATCTGCCGGTGCACAGATCACGTGAAGCTCTACCGCCGGCCGGTTTTTTTTCATATAGACAGGCACGAAACACACATCCCGGGCGCCTGCCTCCATCAGCCGCTGCATGCAATATCCCAGCTGCTCTCCGGTGGAATCGTCGATGGTGGCTTCGATCTTTAGGATCTGCTCCGTCTCCGGATGCTTATCATCTGCCGGTTTCAGCCACATGGCACGTAAAATCCCGGCGGTCTCATAGTCCCGTTTGCCGGCTCCGATACCCACCGCCTGAATGGTAAACTCGCCCATCGAACGATCAGACTCATCCCCAAATGCGCTCATACAAGCAGCTGCGATGGCTGCTCCCGTAGGTGTAACCAGCTCCCCGTGAATTCCCGTAGGCACGAGGCGCAACCCGTGGGCGCAGGCAATGTTCGTCACTGCAGGTACCGGCACGGGAAGCAGTCCATGCTGACAGCGCACCGTTCCGCACCCTTCTGACAGGGGGGAACATTGAACACGGGCAGGCTGCAGATCATCCAGACATACTGCTGCCGCCACGATATCGATGATGGAATCCACCGCCCCCACCTCGTGAAAATGCACCTCTTCCCGGGGCACGCCATGGGCGGCCGCCTCCGCATCCGCCAGAATCCCGAAAATGCGCAGCGCCAGTTCCCGGGCGCCCGCTGTCAGATGAGCCTTTTCAATGATCTGGGTAATCTCCTTCAGAGAGCGATGGAGATGGTGCTCATTTTCGGTGGTTCCGGCATGGGAGCCTTCGTGATTATGCACATGCATATACTCATGTGCACTGCCAGAATTATGCGAATGCGCATTCGCACTACCAGCCTCCGGGACAGTGCCATGCAGATATGCCATATCATGGTCGTGATTCTCATGGGCCTCATCCAGCTCCACCGCAAAATCACAGGCATCGAGGCCGCTTTTTTTTACGCGGCTGATATGGACACGGGCGCCCTCTAATGCCAGAGAATCAAGGGCATGCAGAAGCTTTTTTGCATCTGCCCCCAGATCTAGCAGCGCCGCCACCACCATATCCCCGCTGATACCGGAGGCGCATTCCAAATACAAAATCCGTTCCTCTGTCACTGTTTTATACTCCTATGCTACGGTGATGGTAAAGCAATAGCTCTTTTTCTCGCCGGGTTCTGCAAACTGTACGTTGCGCTTGTCCTCGAACCGGTCGCTCTCATCACTGCAGGTAGACACTCCCAGCCAGGGCTCAATGGCCAAAAAGGGTCCGTTATTTGCAGTGGTCCACAAAACGAGATAAGGGAAATCCGCAAAATCAACCTGTACGCTATGGCCGTGCTTGTCACTGGCCAGCTTCACACTGCGTGAGGCAAGAGCGTCAAAGACAAGGGAATCATTTTTAAACAGATCAAAGGAAAGGGGCAGCCGCCTGGTGTGATCCAGAAGGGCACTGCGATGCTGCATATTCAAAAGTCCGCTGTCTAACAGCTGCTCAGGAATGCTGTAGGTCTCCTCTTTTTCAAACTCAACATAATAATCCGTGTAATCATCCCCGGAAACGATGGGACAGTTGAAGGCCGGATGTCCGCCAGTGAAAAAGGGCATACGCTCCCCGTCCTGATTTTCTACCGTAATAATATTGCGCAAGCTGTGTCCATCCAGCTCATAGGTCACAGAAAACTTAAAGGCATAAGGAAACTGCTCCTTCATCTCTTCGTCGGCAGTGATGGAGAGAGTGATGGCATGATCTGACTGGTGGTCACAGGTAAATTCTCTGGTGCGCACAATGCCGTGGCGGCTCATATGGGTCTCCTTGTGATCGCCGATCATGGCATGGCCATCCCGGATGCTGCCGCAGATGGGGAAAAGCAAGGGCGCCTGCTTTGCCCAGTAAGCCGGATCTCCCTGCCATAAATACTCAATACCGTCCTTGCTCTTAATGGATGTCAACGCTCCTCCGTAGGAAGATACGCCCACGGTCAAAAATTCATTTTCCAATGTGTAATTCATCGTTTTTTCCTCCTGAATTTTGTTTTTACGACCAACAAACTGCTGCACTTATCGTAGCATATTTCCTCTTGAAAATCCACGCTGTGAATTTTATAATACTCTGTATTATGCTAAATCAATTTTCAAGAACCGAGTTACTCCTCGGTCAACAGGCCATGAAAAAATTAGCCGATTCCCGCGTTGCCGTTTTTGGCATCGGAGGTGTCGGCGGATATACGGTAGAAGCCCTCATGCGCTCCGGGCTGGGTACCATCGATTTGATTGACAACGACTGTGTCAGTCTGACCAATATCAATCGTCAGATCTATGCCACCTTCGAGACCATGGGAAGATACAAGGTGGATGTGGCTGCAGAGCGGATCATGCAAATCAATCCTGAAGCCACCGTCCATACCTACAAGACCTTCTATCTGCCCGAGACAGCAGATCAGTTTGATTTTTCCGAGTATGATTATGTGGTCGACGCCATCGATACCGTCACAGGGAAAATCGCCCTGGCTGTAAATGCAGCTGCTGCCGGCACGCCCATCATCAGTTCTATGGGAGCCGGCAACAAACTGGATCCTACTGCTTTTGAGGTGACTGATCTCTACAAGACCTCCGTCTGCCCCCTGGCAAAGGTGATGCGCCGGGAGTTAAAACGCCGCGGCATCGAGCGGTTAAAGGTGGTCTATTCCAAGGAACCGCCCATGACACCTGTTGATGAAGGTTCCATCTGCGATGAAGAGCAATGCAACCGCCGCCAGATTCCCGGCAGCACTGCATTCGTTCCTTCTGTAGCCGGCCTGATCATTGCCGGAGAGGTCATTAAAGATTTGAGTGGAGCAGGCAATCCTTCTACCTGATCCCACCATATTCATAACCGGCAGCTTCTACAGCTGCCTTGATGTCTGCCTCGGCCACGTCTGCGGTTGCCTCGATGGTCACTTTGTTTTCCTCATGACTGGCAACTGCCTCCTGCACGCCGTCCAGCTTCTCCAAAGCTTCCTTTACATGTGCCTCGCAATGCGGGCACATCATTCCTTTTACTGTAATCTCCATTGTATTTTCCTCCTTTTTATGATCATCCGGGCTGTTCTGAGCCAGCAGAGGCTCATGTCCCAGAGAGTTTTTGATGATCCGGTCACGACTTCTGTCGTACATCCTGCATAAATTCAGCCGCAGGGCGTTGCTGACCACGCAAAAGCTGGACAGGCTCATGGCTGCCGCGCCAAACATGGGGTTCAAGGTCCATCCGAAGGCATGAATATATGCGCCTGCCGCCAGCGGGATGCCGATCACATTATAGAAAAATGCCCAGAAAAGATTCTCGTGAATATTGCGCAGCGTAGCCCGGCTGATCCGGATGGCTGCAGCCACATCACTGAGCCTGCTTTTCATCACCACCACATCTGCCGCATCGATGGCCACATCTGTGCCTGCGCCTATGGCAATGCCTATATCCGCAGTGGTGAGGGCCGGTGCATCATTGATGCCATCGCCCACCATGATGACTTTTCCCATTTTTTTCAGCTGCTGTACAACGGATGACTTGCCATCCGGCTTGACAGATGCCACTACCTCGTCCACTCCGGCCTCAGCGGCAATGGCCCGGGCCGTCAGCTCCTGATCTCCTGTCAACATAATGACATGGATGCCCATGGCCTTCAGCTGATCAATGGCTTCTTTTGAATCTGCCTTGATCACATCCGCCACAGCGATCATACCAAGCAGCTGCTCTCCTCTGGCGAAAAATAATGGTGTCATGCCCTGAGCCGCCAGTTCGTCAGCCTGGGTTTTGATATTTTCCGGTAAAGCTATTTTTTCTATCATAAATGTCTGGCTGCCGGCATAGGCTTTTTCCCCATGGATCACAGCTTCTATTCCATTTCCCGGCAGGGCTTTAAAATCAGTCACTGGCTCTATCGGTATGTTTTGCTCTGCAGCATGGGAGCAGACTGCCCGGGCCAAAGGATGCTCCGAAGGCTTCTCCAGGCTGGCTGCTAGGGTCAGCAGCTGATGCTCCGAAATGTCCTCTGCGGGATAGATGCCGGTCACATGAGGCTGACCCTCCGTGATGGTACCGGTCTTGTCCAGGCAAATCACCTGAGCCTTGCCGGTCTCCTCCAGGGAAGCTGCCGTCTTAAACAGGATGCCATGCTTGGCACCCATGCCATTGCCTACCATAATAGCCACCGGAGTGGCCAGGCCAAGGGCACAGGGACAGGAGATCACCAGCACCGAGATGGCTCTGGCCAGGGCATAGCCAAGGGTCTGTCCCAACAGCATCCATATAATAAAGGTAATGATGGCAACGGTGATCACCGCCGGCACAAAGATCCCTGACACCCGATCCGCCACCTTGGCAATGGGAGCCTTGGTAGCCGCCGCATCACTAACCATGGCAATGATCTGGGAAAGGGTGGTATCCTGTCCCACTCTGGTAGCCCGACAGGTGATAAATCCGGACTCATTGGTAGTGGCGGCAGATACCGGATCACCCACAGCCTTGTCTACAGGGATGCTCTCCCCTGTGAGGGCTGACTCATTGACCGCAGAGGTGCCCTCTATCACCACTCCATCCACCGGAATACTCATTCCCGGCCGTACCACAAAAAGATCACCGATCTGTACCGCATCAATCGCTACGGTGACTTCTTCCCCGTCCCGAAGGACGATGGCGGTCTGGGGCGCCAGCTTCATCAGACTTTTTAACGCATCGGTGGTACGGCCCTTGGACATAGCCTCCAGCATCTTGCCCACCGTGATCAGCGTCAAAATCATGGCGGCGGACTCAAAGTAAAGGTCCATCATCAACTCCATCACCCGGTCACCATCTCCTGACACCTGTGCCGCTGTCATGGCAAAAAGCACATAAACCGAATAGCCAAAGGAAGCCGTGGCCCCCAGTGCCACCAGGGTATCCATATTAGGAGCGCCATGCACCAGCGCCTTGAAGCCGCTGATAAAAAACTTCTGGTTCACCACCATAACCGCTATGGTCAGAAGCATCTCATATAGCCCCATGGCGATATGATTATCCGCAAAAAATGCAGGCAGCGGCCAGTTCCACATCATATGCCCCATAGACACATACATCAGGGGCAAAAGCAATAAAACGGATACGATCAGTCTTCGTTTCATCTTGGGAGTCTCTGTATCCTGCAGGGCATCCTCTAGCCCCGCCTGGGAAGACTGCTGTCCTCCCCTGATGCTGGCTCCATAGCCGGCATCTGTCACCGCTTTTATAATATCCGCCGGGCTGGCAGTTCCCTCCACACCCATGGAATTGGTCAGCAGGCTGACTGCGCAGCCGGTCACACCGGGCACAGCATTCACTGCCTTTTCCACTCTGGCCTGGCAGGCTGCACAGCTCATACCGGTCACATTGTATTGTTCCATCTTTCGTCTCCTTATACCCCTCCGGGTATTTTTTTCTGTAAAAATTATACCCCGAACATGTATATTGTCAATGCCCGAAGTATTTGATTTTATTTGGTTTTTTATATTTTCGCAAAAACAGTGGCTTTTTACGCTTCAATATGGTACACTGGTAAATAATATTTTTTTAAAGGAAGGAGATAGTTATGAACAACGAAACTGGTAAACGGAGCTCCTTTTCCGGCAAGATCGGCTTTGTCCTGGCAGCTGCAGGCGCATCAGTCGGTCTTGGAAATATCTGGAGATTCCCCTACCTCGCAGCAAAGTATGGCGGAGGAATATTTCTTCTGGTCTACATTATATTAGCACTCACTTTTGGTTACAGTATGATCGTGGCTGAGACAGCCCTTGGACGTATCACCGGCAAGAGCCCGGTCGGCGCCTACAAGAGCTTCGGCAAAGAAAAATGGCTTTCCTTCGGAGGCTGGATCAATGCCATCGTTCCCCTGCTGATCGTTCCCTATTATTCCGTGATTGGCGGATGGGTCATCAAATATCTGATCGAGTACGTCACTGGCAACGGCAGCGCCCTGGCCGTGGACGGTTACTTTTCTGAATTTATCTCTGACGGTGCATCCGCAGAGATATGCTTCCTCATTTTTGCAGGACTTACAATCGCCATTATTATCGCTGGCGTACAAAACGGTATTGAACGTGTTTCCAAGGTGATGATGCCCATCCTGATCGTGTTATCCATCATCATCGCCATCTATTCCGTGACACGTCCCGGCGCCATGAGCGGTGTAAAATATCTGCTTGTACCGAATTTTTCGAATTTCTCCCTGATGACTGTGGTATCGGCCATGGGACAGATGTTCTACTCACTCTCCATTGCCATGGGTATTCTCATCACCTTCGGTTCTTACATGAAAAAAGAGATTTCCATCGAGGATTCCACGAGAAACGTAGAGATTTTCGATACCGGAATCGCTCTGATGGCTGGATTTATGGTTATTCCCGCAATCTTCGCATTTTCCGGCGGAGACCCGGACATCTTAGCAGCCGGTCCTTCTCTGATGTTTATCACCATTCCCAAGGTATTTGACAGCATGGGTCTGGGCACAGTGGTAGGAAGCCTGTTTTTCCTGCTGGTATTCTTTGCAGCCATCACAAGCTCCATCGCTCTGACGGAGAGTGCTGTATCTACCTTCCAGGATGAGCTGGGCTTGGGTCGTACCAAAGCCACGATTTTCGCAGGTGTGATCATGCTGATCCTTGGTACGCTGTCTTCCCTGGGCTATGGTCCGTTGGGTAATGTCACCATCCTGGGCATGCAGTTTTTGGATTTCTTTGATTTCCTGACCAACTCTGTGATGATGCCCCTCGCCGCATTTGCGACCTGTATTCTTGTATCGAAAAAGATCGGCTTCGACCGGATCGAGGAAGAGGTTATGTTGGGTGAGAGCCGTTTCCGCAGAAAGAAGATCTTCAATTTCATGATTAAATATCTGTGCCCGATCTTCGCCGTGATCATTTTGGTCAGCTCCGTTGCAAACGCATTCGGATGGATCTCAATGTAAACATTATATAGAAGGAGTTTATTTGTATGGAAAAAAAAGAAAATAGCTTTTCCGGGCAGCTTGGCTTTGTCTTGGCTGCCGCAGGAAGTGCGGTAGGTGTCGGTAACCTGTGGCGTTTCCCCTACCTGGCCGCAAAGGATGGCGGCGGATTATTCCTGATCATTTATCTGATCCTCGTTATGACCTTCGGCTTCACCATGCTGACCTCTGATATCGCACTGGGACGCAAAACAAAGCAGAGCGCCATCGGAGCCTACACCACCCTGCATCCGAAATGGAAATTTTTAGGTATCCTGACCTTCCTCGTACCGGTACTGATTATGACCTACTATGCAGTTATCGGCGGATGGATCACCAAATATGCTGTTGTCTATCTGACCGGTCAGGCACAGGCTGCCGCAGAGGACAGCTATTTTACCGGCTTTATCACTTCCCCCGTTTCACCTGTGATCTACGCACTGATCTTCATGGGTGTCACCGCATGGATCGTATACAACGGTGTGGAAGGCGGTATTGAAAAGGTATCCAAGTACATGATGCCGATCCTGCTGGTGCTGGTTGTCATCATTGCCATCTATTCTCTGACCCTCAGCCAGACAGACGCTGACGGCAATGTAACCACCGGTATTGATGGATTTTTATATTACATCACGCCTCACTTTGAGGGGCTGACCATTCAGCGCTTCCTGCAGGTTCTTTTGGATGCCATGAGTCAGCTGTTCTTCTCCTTAAGCGTATCCATGGGTATCATGATCACCTATGGTTCCTATGTAAAGCCTGAGGTAGACCTGAACAAATCCGTCAACCAAATTGAGATCTTTGATACCGGCGTTGCGCTGCTGGCAGGTATGATGATCATCCCCGCCGTATTCGTTTTCTCCGGCACAGACGGCATGAGTGCAGGACCGTCCCTGATGTTTATCTCCCTGCCCAAGGTATTCGCTGCTATGGGCAAGGCAGGCATCTTCGTAGGTATCCTGTTCTTTATCACAGCGATTTTCGCTACACTGACCTCCTGCATTTCCGTGCTGGAATCCATCGTAGCCAACTGCATGGAAATCTTCCACAGCAGCCGTAAAAAGACCGTCCTGATCTTATCTGTGATCTACCTGATTATGTCAGCTGTGATTGCACTGGGCTACAGCATCTTCTACTTTGAGGTTCAGCTGCCCAACGGTTCCACCGGACAGCTCCTTGACATCATGGATTACGTCAGCAACAGTGTCATGATGCCCTTCATCGCTCTGCTGTCTACGATCCTCATCGGCTGGATCACCACACCGGATATCATCATTGGTGAGATGGAGCGCAACGGTGAGAAGTTCCGACGCAAGAAAATGTATGTCATCATGATGCGCTACGTTGCACCGATTATGATGTTCGTACTGTTCCTGCAGTCTACAGGTATTCTTTTCTAATTGAGTTTATGCAAAAGGAGCTGCCCTATTGGGACAGCTCCTTTTTTAACCAATCAATGGATTGTGTCTCTTAATAATGTCCTCTGCCTGTATACCGGCTGCGGCTGAAGCATCCGCAATAACGTGTAACTAAAAAGGCTGAAACACCGGTTTTTTCAAGTGTTTCAGCCTCTTAAAGAGAGCAGGGGATGAGAGAATCGAACTCCCGCCAAAGGTTTTGGAGACCCCTATCATACCATTTGACCAATCCCCTATATATAAAATACTAAGAGCAAGGCTCTTAGGTATTATACATAAGATTTATTTGAATTTCAATATATTTTTTGATGTACATTCAAAATTTCACACAGATCTACAAACCAAGACTTTAGGTCAGAGCC
>CAVITM010000003.1:0-34420 GCA_963645455.1 Moraxellaceae bacterium
ACTCTCGAGGGGAGGGAACGTAGGTCTCGGACAAAAGCCCATGCCCATGGTAACGGGATTGATGGTACAAAAGACCGGATACTCGTGGCGCGCATTTTTTTCATTGTCCTTTGCCTCTTCCATCTCCTTGGTAATATGGTGCTTCTTTAGATATTCCAGCTCGATTTTATGCTCGTGGGAGCCTGAGTAGCAGCGCATGCAGCGCAGACAGCGGTTGATATCCTCGGCATGGCCTGCTGCTACCTTGTTCATAAATTCAGGATCTGCAAAAGCCTGGCGTCCCACGATGACAAAATCCACAATATCATCAGCGATGAGCTTTTCTGCGTCCTCCGGAGAGTTGATGCCGCCGATGACTCCCATCTTTACATCTGCAGGACATTTTTTCCGGATGATGGTGGCAGAGTCTACATTGCAATTGTGGCGTGTGTAAAGGCTGGAAAATTCCAGTGTCCGGTAGGATCGGTAGTAGTGACCACTGGATACGTGGAGAATGTCTACCAGTCCTGACAGATGTGTGGAAAATTCTGCCATGTCTTCAGCAGTGGTACCCCCCGGCCAGCGGTCTGAGCCGGAGATGCGAAGCTCTATCACAAAGTCTTCGCCTACAGCTTCCCGGATGCCTCTCAGTATCTCCAGGGGGAAACGCATGCGGTTTTCCAGGCTGCCGCCATATTCGTCGGTTCTGGTATTCTCCAGAGGCGATAGGAACTGGCTGAACAGCCAGCCATGTCCTCCGTGGATCAGTACGCCGTCAAAACCGGCATCCTTTGCATATTTTGCGCATGTGGCAAAGTCATGGATAGTTTTTTTCATCATCTCGGGCGTGTATCCGATGATCTCTACACCATCCTCCCTGGTAAAACTGACGGGTCCCCAGGGATGTTCGTTTTTCGGATGGCTGTTTCCGATGGAGCCAAGGTGGGAAAATTCCATCATGGCGATGGCTCCATGCCCCTGAATCAGTCGGGCTGCTTTCTCTGCCAGGGGGAAAAAGGTTCCATTTTCATCCGGGATGTCCACATTCTCAAAGCCTCTGGCTGCGTCGGCATCATTGACGGTGATCTCGCCGGAGCAGACGGAGGCAAAACCGCCGGCCGCCCGTTCCTCCAGCATGGCATAGTAGGGATCTCCCAGTTTTTTGGCGAAGCTAAAGTATCCGGTAGGGGCAGCCAGCATACGGTTGCGGTAGACTTTTCCCCTGATCGTGATGGGGCTCAGCAGATGCTTGTAATCTGAGACATTTGACATAGTAAAAACTCCTTTCCGTTACAGTTTTGCTTACAGTAAGCGTACCATCCGGATTGGCATGCTGCAAACGCAAAGAATGTATCGGGCTATAACCAAAATGCATAACAAACTTGGAAATGAGCGGCGAAAATGTTATAATGCTGTATGGACATTTGGAAGGTGATTGTGAAGGTGCAAAAACAGCAGCCTTTTGCGATAGAAATGGAGGATCAGGATGAATACGGAACAGCTGAAAACCTTTTGCTCGGTGGCGAGAACCCTGAGCTTTACGGCTTCTGCGCAGGAGTTGATGATCAGTCAGCCTGCCATCAGCCGTCAGATCGCGCGCATGGAGGATGAGATCGGAGCCAGGCTTTTTGCGAGAGAGCATAATGCGCTTTTTCTGACTGAGGCGGGACGACAGCTGTCTGAGGAACTGCCGGGCAGAATGGAGGAGCTGGAGAGCCTGTTTTTTTCTGCGCATTTGCTTGATATAGGCAAGATCCGGCGCCTGAAGCTGGGGGTGCTGCGCAATCAGGTGATTCATCCGGAGGTTGTACGTGTGTTGAGGGAAATGAGAGATGAGCAATATTACGTGACCATGCAGGAGTATGATTTTGATACCATCGAGCAGGCCCTGTTCAATCATGATGTGGATGCGGTTATCTCCCTTCGCTGGGTGGGGGAAGCCTTCCGGGGCTGCAGCAGCAAGATCCTGGCACGGGAGGCTATGTGCATTGCGGTCAATGAAGAATATTCCCCCAGATTTCCGCAGCCTGTTTCGATCGATGAGCTGGAAGAATTTTCCAGGAAGCGGCCGGTGATGGTGCCGAAAATCTCCTCCTATCCGGGCAGTCAGTACAGTGCCATGGGAGGTAAAATCTCCCAGCTGTGGAATGGAGTACTGGAGGAGCATATCGACGCGGTTGTACCTATGGTAAAGCTGGGCATCGGCGCGGCCCTGGTGAACGAAACCCATATCCTGAGCCAGGAAAAAAATGTGGTATTTTTTCCGCTGGACTTCCTGGACCGGATTCCGCTGGAGATATTCTGGCTGAAAGGCAGAAACAGAGATTCGGTGGGGGATTTTGTGGGGAGACTATCTGAGAGTGAAACATAAGCGCCTCTTTTTTATTGCAGGAAAGAGAGGCAGATGCTATACTCATAACAAAGCAATCGATTCGCACATCTGGATTCTATATTCACTTCTAAGTATTTCAGAAATCTTGCTTTTACATTCCAAACAATTTATAAGGGCAGGATTTCAGAAACGGACGTGGGAGATGGAACAGATCCGGAGCACGCGAAAGTTTTCCGTGGCTGATGGTACAGCTATAGGATAGATCCTGCTGAACACAGAGACAGGAGGATCTACTATGGGTAAAGAAACAGAAGCTTACAAGAAAGAGAGCAAAAACAGCAACCGGGAGTACAAAAGTGATGTATTCAGTATGCTGCTGATGGAAAAGCCGCGTGCATTGGAGATCTATAACGCGATCAATGGGACATCCTACGAGGATCCGGACCTGGTGGAGATCATCCCGCTGGAAAACAAGGGATTTTCTTTATCGGTTCGCAACGATGCATCATTTGTGTTGGATGCTAGCCTTAGCCTTTATGAGCACCAGTCCACGGTTTGCCCGAACATGCCGCTGCGGAGCATGATCTATTTTTCACAGATCATACGGGCAATGGTCAGGAACAAAAATATATACGGTAGCACACTCATCAACATCCCGGTGCCGTATTTTGTGGTCTTTTATAACGGGGTGGAAAACATGCCGGAGCAATATGAGATGCGGCTGTCGGATGCCTTTGAAAAGTCGGTGGATGATCCGCAGATCGAACTGATCTGCAAGGTTTACAATATCAATCCAGGCAATAATTCGCAAATCATGGAGAAATGCCCGACGCTGCGGGAGTATACATATTTTGTGGAACTGGTAAGGAAAAACTTCAAAGAAAACGGATGCGAGGATCTTGGAAAATCCATTAATCATGCGATTGATCAGTGTATCCGCGAAGATATTCTAAGGGATTTTTTGATCGAGAATCGGTCGGAGGTGACGAAGGTGATGCAACTGGATTACACATTTGAACGACAACTGGAACTGGAACGCGAGGCGGCAAGTGAGGCAACAGACAGGGCATGGCAGCAGGGTCACACTGAAGGACGTTCGGAAGGACGCCTGCAGGAGATTATTTCATTTGTACAGGATGGCGATATCACCATCGAACGTGGTGCGCAAAAAGCAGGCATGTCCATGGAGGCATTCAAAAAAGCAATGGCAGAGGTAATGAATCAGCCACGAAACATATAATTAGAAATGACAAAAGCCAGGCACTATATCTACATAATGCCTGGCTTCGATTTTTTTACTTGGTTTTGTAAAACGAATTCTTATATGTTATACTATACGTTATGACAAAGGAAAAGGCAATGAAAACAGAGACAATAAAGATTGATCCCCAGGCGATGGATCCGGTAGAGATTGCGCATGCGGGAGACATTATAAAACGCGGCGGACTGGTGGCATTCCCGACAGAGACGGTATACGGTTTGGGCGGCGATGCTACGAATCCAGGGGCATCACGGGCGATTTACCAGGCGAAGGGTCGCCCCTCCGACAATCCCCTCATCGTGCATATCACGAACATGGCAGCATTGGAGCAGATCGTGCGGGAGGTGCCGTCGGCTGCCTATACGCTGGCGGAGCGCTTCTGGCCGGGACCGCTTACGATGATTTTTTGGAAAAATGAACGGATTCCCTATGAGACCACCGGCGGGATGGACACGGTTGCGGTGCGCATGCCCTCCGATCCCATCGCCCGGGCGCTTATCGATGCTTCCGGAGGGTATATCGCTGCGCCCAGCGCCAATACCTCCGGCAGACCCAGTCCGACGCGGGCGGAGCATGTGGCAGAGGATCTGTCCGGTAAGATTGACATGATCCTGGATGGCGGCGAGGCGTGTATCGGATTGGAATCTACGATTGTGGATCTGACGGAGGAACAGCCCATGATTTTGCGGCCGGGTTATATTACCCTGGAGATGCTGCAGGAGGCATTAGGCTGTGAGGTGCTGGTGGATCCGGGACTGATCGCTGCAGATTCCAAGCGCAAGCCCAAGGCGCCGGGCATGAAGTACCGGCATTACGCACCCCGGGCAGATCTGATGGTGGTAGAGGGTCAGACGGATGCGGTGATTTCCGAGATTAATCGCCGGTGTGAGGAGCTGCACGCAGCCGGAAAGACGGTGGGCATCATCGCCACAGAGGAGAGCCGGGATCGCTATATAGGTGGAACCGTCGTCAGCATTGGGGCGCGTGACGATGAAGAGGCTATCGCCAGACATCTGTATGGCATCCTGCGGGATTTTGATACGATGAATGTGGACGCGATTTTTTCCGAGAGCTTTGACGGAGCGGGGATCTGTCAGGCCATCATGAACCGACTGCTGAAGGCGGCCGGGCATCAGGTATTGGAGGTATAGCAATATGTGGAAAAGGGTGATTTTTGCATGTAAAAGCGGCACATGCCGAGCCCCCATGGCCGAGGCACTGCTGAGGGAATGCAGCTTAAAGCACGAGATGGAGATCTGTTCCAGAGGACTGGTGGTGCTGTTTCCGGAGCCGTTGAACCAAAAGGTAGAAGCGATCCTTATCAGCAACGGCATCAGCATGGAGGGCTACATGTCCAGACAGCTGACCGCAGAGGATGTGGATGAGCAGACGCTGGTGCTTGTGATGGAAGAATCCCAGCTGCCCCAGGTGGCGGCGATTCTGGGGGAGAATAAGATGCCCCAGGTGCATGTGCTGACAGCGCTGGTAGGTGAGGAACTGGAAATCATGGATCCCTACGGCGCGCCGCTGCCGTCCTACGGCTTGTGTTTTGAGACCTTGTCAAAGACCATAAGAAAGCTGGCAGGCTGGCTGAACGAACAGGAGGAGCAGGCACATGAGTGATAAGAGAAGCGATTATATCAGCTGGGACGAATATTTTATGGGTGTGGCGATGCTCTCCGGCATGCGTTCCAAGGATCCCCATACACAGGTAGGAGCCTGCATCGTCAGCGAGGACAACAAGATCTTGTCCATGGGCTACAACGGATTTCCCATTGGCTGCTCGGATGACGAGTTTCCGTGGACGAGAGAGGGGGATCCGCTGGAGAACAAATATTTTTATTCGACCCACAGCGAGCTGAATGCGATTCTGAATTACCGGGGCGGCAGTCTGGAGGGAGCCAAGCTGTACGTGACGCTGTTCCCCTGCAATGAATGCGCCAAGGCCATCATCCAGAGCGGCATCAAAACCGTGGTATATGACTGTGACAAGTACGAGCATACCCCGGCGGTGATTGCATCCAAGCGTATGATGACGGCTGCCGGTGTCCGCTTTTACAAGTACTCACGGACGGATCGCAGTGTTACACTTAACCTATAGACATAATTAAAAAAAATGTTATAATGGGCTGAGATGAAAAAGAAGAACAACAACGAGGTATTTCAATCCCTCGCCATGGTCACGCAGTTTGGCATCAATATGATCGTTCCGATCCTGGCATGCACGCTGTTTGGCGCCTGGCTGGGTGAAAAAACCGGACTTTCGTGGCTGGTACTTCCGCTGTTTGCGGTGGGTGCGCTGGCGGGCATGCGCAATATATTCGTGCTGGCTCGCAAGATTTATCAGCCGGGGAAGCAGGATGAGAAGATTCATCCAAAGAGCGAGGATGCAGATGTTAAGAAGACTCAATAAGGCATTGCCGGGTCTGGTGCTCGGGATTGTTTTATATGGTATATTGCTGCAGGTGACCGGTGTCTGGATGGTGGAGGATGCGCTGCGCTACTCCGTGGGACTTTGGATCGGGATCGGCTGCGCACTGTTTATGGCAGTACATATGGCGATGTCCATCGAGGATGCGGTGAGCATCGGATCGGAGGGCGGCGCGAAACGCAAGACAGTCACATCTGCCATGACGCGGTATCTGGTGGTAGCTGTGGTATTGGCGGTCACCTTTTATTTTGAAGTTGGCATGATCATACCCACATTCCTGGGAGTGCTGGGACTAAAGATATCTGCATATATGCAGGCGGTATTCGGCCGTCTGACAGACAAAAAGGATCATTATGACAACTCGTCAGAGACTGACGAAGATCATTAATAATAGGAAAAACGCAGCCGTTTGTTTCTCCGGGGCTGCAGAAAAGGAGGTGAAAGCTTGGAGTATGGTATTTTAATGGCCGCCGGTGCGGATGTTGACTTTATGATTCACGGACTTTATTCCTATGAATTATTTGGACAGACACTCTGGATCACGACCTCTCATGTATGTATTCTGATCGTCATGCTGATTCTTCTGATCTTTGCCATCATTGCAAATCGCAAGATCCGGCATGCCACAGAGGTACCGGATACCTTCCAGTGCGTGATCGAGCTGATCGTGGAGAAGCTGGACGGTATGGTAGAGAATGCAATGGGGCACAACGCGAAATATTTTGCAAACTATATCGGAACGATTTTCTGTTTCATATTCCTGAGCAATATTTCCGGACTGCTTGGTTTGCGGCCGCCCACAGCGGATTATGGTACGACCCTGGCACTGGCGCTGATCACGTTTGGCACGATTACGTTCCAGAAGTTCAAGCACCAGCATGTGTCCGGCTTTTTAAAGGGACTTTGTGATCCCTGGCCGATCTGGGCGCCGATCAATCTGATCGGTGATGTGGCAGTGCCCATATCCCTGTCGCTGCGTCTGTTTGCCAACATTTTATCAGGCGTGGTCATCGAGGCACTTGTATACACGCTCCTTGCCAAGGTGGCGATCATCTGGCCGGCTGCGCTGCATGTGTATTTTGATCTGTTCTCCGGAGCGATCCAGACATATGTATTCTGTATGCTGACTATGACCTACATCAATTCAGCCATCGAAGATGGAGAGTACTAAAAAAGTTTATTTTAATTTAGGAGGAAACTATCATGGAGAATTTCACAGGTGAAGATTTTATCTTAGGTTGTTCCGCAATCGGTGCCGGACTGGCGCTTATCGCAGGTATCGGACCTGGTGTCGGCCAGGGTATCGCAGCCGGACATGGTGCAGCAGCAGTAGGACGCAATCCGGGTGCAAAGGGTGACATTACCTCTACGATGCTTTTAGGACAGGCAGTTGCCGAGACCACTGGTCTGTACGGTCTGCTGGTAGCCATGCTTCTGATGTTCGTAAAGCCGTTCACAAACTAATACGTATCAACAAAAAGGAGGTAACACTTCTCAGTTATGGAAAGATTATTTGATCTGGACTGGCAGTTGGTACAGGATGCGACGCTGCTGGCGATCGCCATCTTTTTCTTATTCCTTGCCATGAGCTATCTGCTCTTCAATCCGGTTCGCCAGATGTTGGCAGACCGCAAGGCAAAGATTCAGACGGAGCTGGATGATGCGGCGGCAGACAAGACGAACGCAGCGGCACTCAAGGCAGAATATGAGGAAAAGCTGAAAAATGCTGACAAGGAAGCAGAGGCGATTCTCTCCGAGGCGCGGCAGAAGGCACTCCGAAGCGAGGCAAAGATCGTGGAAGACGCCAAGGAAGAGGCCGCAGGCATCATTGCCCGGGCCAGGGAGGAGGCTCTGTTGGAGAAGAAGCGTGTTGCGGATGAGATGAAGCAGCAGATGATCTCTGTAGCGGCAGCGATGGCATCCAAGGTCATCGCCGCAAACATCGATGTCAGCATGCAGAACCAACTGGTCGATGAGACAATAAAGGAAATGGGTGATTCAACATGGCGAAGCTAGTATCCAAAACATACGGTGATGCATTGTTTGAATTAGCAGTGGAATCCAACCAGCTAGATATGTTTTTGGAGGAAGCGAAGGGCCTGTGCTCCGTACTGGAGGACAATCAGGAGCTAAATCGGCTGATGAATCATCCGAAGATTACAAAAGAGGACAAGCTGGCGACCTTAGAGGCGATCTTTAAGGGCCGCATCAGCGATGAGCTGTTAGGGCTGCTTCGGATGCTGGCGGAAAAGGACCATTACCGGCAGACGATAGCTGTGCTGGAATATTTTATCGGGCAGGCGAAGGAATACAAGCATATCGGCACTGCCTATGTCACCACAGTGATGCCACTGGGTGAGACCCAGAAGAACAATCTTGTGAAAAAGCTTCTGGAGACCACAGATTATGTGGAATTTGAGATGCATTATGAGACGGATCCATCCCTCATTGGGGGCATGATCATCCGGATTAAGGACCGGGTGGTGGACAGCAGCATCAAGAGCAAGCTGGCATCGCTTAGTCTGGAATTATCAAAAATACAGTTGAAAGTAGGTGAATGCGCTCCATGAATTTGAGACCAGAGGAAATCAGTTCCGTGATTAAGGAGCAGATCGCCAGATATGCGTCTACACTGGAAGTGTCAGACGTCGGTACCGTCATTCAGGTAGCAGACGGTATCGCGCGTATCCATGGACTGGAGAACGCGATGCAGGGCGAGCTTTTAGAATTTCCGGGTGAAGTATATGGAATGGTACTAAACCTTGAGGAGGACAATGTTGGCGCCGTATTACTGGGAGCCAATAAAAATATCAGCGAGGGCGATACCGTAAAAACTACCGGCCGCGTGGTAGAGGTTCCCGTGGGCGACGCCATGATCGGGCGTGTAGTCAATGCTCTTGGACAGCCCATTGACGGAAAAGGACCGATCCAGACCGATAAATATCGTCAGATTGAGCGTGTGGCCAGTGGTGTCATCTCCAGAAAATCCGTAGATACGCCGCTGCAGACCGGTATCAAGGCCATCGATTCCATGATCCCCATCGGACGTGGACAGCGTGAGCTGATCATCGGCGACAGACAGACCGGTAAGACAGCCATCGCTATCGATACGATTATCAATCAGAAGGGTCAGGGTGTGAAGTGTATCTATGTAGCCATCGGACAGAAGGCTTCTACTGTCGCTTCCATCGTAAAGACCTTAGAGGAGTTCGGCGCCATGGCATATACCACCGTCGTAGCTTCTACCGCCAGCGAGCTGGCACCTTTACAGTATATTGCACCCTATGCAGGATGTGCCATCGGTGAGGAATGGATGGAAAGCGGAGAGGATGTGCTTGTGGTCTATGATGATCTGAGCAAGCACGCAACGGCATACCGTACCCTCTCTTTGCTCCTCCGTAGACCGCCGGGACGTGAGGCATATCCGGGCGACGTATTCTATCTGCACTCCAGATTATTGGAGCGTGCGGCCCGTCTGTCAGACAAGCTTGGAGGCGGTTCACTGACCGCGCTGCCTATTATCGAGACCCAGGCAGGGGATGTATCTGCCTATATTCCCACGAACGTGATCTCTATCACAGATGGTCAGATCTATCTGGAGACAGAGATGTTCAACGCAGGTTTCCGCCCGGCTATCAATGCAGGTCTTTCTGTATCCCGTGTCGGTGGTTCTGCACAGATCAAGGCGATGAAAAAGATCGCAGCGCCGATCCGTACCGAGCTGGCACAGTATACCGAGCTGGCAGCCTTCTCTCAGTTTGGTTCCGAGCTGGATGATGCCACCAAGGAGACGCTGGCACAGGGCACCCGTCTGCGTGAGATGTTAAAGCAGTCCCAGTACAAGCCCATGCCGGTAGAACATCAGGTTGTGATGATCTACGCAGCGACCAAGCGCTATTTACTGGATATTGAAGTGGAGGATGTACTTCGTTTTGAGGGAGAGCTCATTGAGCTGATCTCTACAAAGTATCCGGAGATTTTTGAGACGATCCGCACCACAAAGGCGATGGACGAAGAGACAGAGCAGAAGCTGATCCAGGCCATCGAAGAATGCAAAAAAACTTTTAAGTAGAAATAAGGCGGTGATAAACTATGGCTTCGATGAGAGACATCAAGCGAAGAAAAAGCAGCATACAGAGTACGCAGCAGATCACAAAAGCCATGAAATTAGTTTCTACCGTAAAGCTGCAAAAGGCAAAGCTTCATGCAGAGGCCACCGATCCGTATTTTAATCACATGTACCAGACTGTGACCTCGATTCTGGCAAAGTCCGGCAACATCAATCATCCCTACCTGCAAAGCGGCGCATCCGACCGGATCGCCGTGGTAGTCATCACCTCAAACCGTGGACTGGCAGGCGGATACAACGCCAACGTGGTCAAGCAGATCACAGGCAATCAGGAGCTTTTACCGAAGGATAAGGTAGAGGTCTACTGTATCGGACACAAGGGACGCGAGGCACTGGAACGGGCAGGCTATACGATCAAAGAGGATCATTCTGAGATCATGGAGTCTCCCACCTATGAGGATGCGGCGGCTGTCTGCGGCCGGGTGCTGGATTCATTTGCCCGGGGAGAGATCGGAGAGATCTATCTGGCTTATACCCATTTTAAAAACACGGTTGTGCATGTGCCGCAGCTGATCAAGCTGCTGCCGGTGGAGTTTTCCGATGAGGAGATCGTGACGGCAGAAGACAAGCTGCTCATGAATTATGAGCCGAATGTGGAGGAGGCACTGGATCTGATCATCCCCAAGTATATCACCAGTATTTTTTACGGTGCATTGGTGGAGGCACTTGCCAGTGAAAACGGAGCCAGAATGCAGGCCATGGATTCGGCCACAAGTAATGCGGAAGACATGATTAGTGATTTGTCTTTGAAATACAATCGTGCGCGTCAGGGCTCGATCACGCAGGAGCTGACCGAGATCATCGCAGGCGCGGAAGCGATCAGTTAAAAAATAATTTAAGGAGTGAAACAATGGCAGAAAATATAGGAAAAATCACTCAGATCATTGGTGCAGTCCTCGATATCAAATTCCCGGAGGGTCAGATCCCCGAGATCAATGAGGCGATTGAGATCACCCGTAAAAACGGAGAGCGTCTCGTCGTAGAGGTAGCGTCACATCTGGGTGATGACACCGTGAAATGTATTGCCATGGGTCCGACTGACGGACTGGTGCGCGGCATGGCTGCGAAGGCAACCGGCGCTCCGATCTGTGTTCCGGTGGGCGAGCATACACTGGGACGTATTTTCAATGTACTCGGTGAACCCATCGATGAGCAGCCGGCTCCCACAGAAGTGGAGTACATGCCCATCCACAGACCCGCTCCCAGCTTTGAGGAACAGGCTACATCCTCCGAGATGTTAGAGACCGGTATCAAGGTCGTAGATCTGCTCTGCCCCTATCAGAAGGGTGGAAAGATCGGTCTGTTTGGAGGTGCCGGAGTAGGAAAAACCGTGCTGATTCAGGAGCTGATCCACAATATCGCTACAGAGCACGGTGGATATTCCGTATTTACCGGTGTAGGCGAGCGTACCCGTGAGGGAAACGATCTGTACTATGAGATGAAAGAATCCGGCGTTATCGACAAGACCACCATGGTATTCGGTCAGATGAACGAGCCGCCGGGAGCACGTATGAGAGTCGGTCTGACGGGACTGACCATGGCGGAGTATTTCCGTGACAAGGGCGGCAAGGATGTGCTGTTATTCATTGACAACATTTTCCGTTTTACCCAGGCAGGCTCAGAGGTATCCGCACTGCTGGGACGTATGCCTTCAGCCGTAGGTTACCAGCCTACGCTGCAGACAGAGATGGGTGCGCTTCAGGAGCGTATCACATCCACGAAGAACGGTTCCATCACATCCGTACAGGCGGTCTATGTACCTGCGGATGACCTGACAGACCCTGCACCGGCCACCACCTTTGCCCATCTGGACGCCACCACCGTATTGGAGCGTTCCATCGCGGCACTGGGTATTTACCCGGCAGTGGATCCGCTGGCATCTACCTCCCGTATCCTCGATCCCCGTATCGTAGGAGAGGAGCATTTTGCAGTAGCCCGGGGCGTACAGGAGATTTTACAGAAATATAAAGAATTACAGGATATTATCGCAATCCTGGGTATGGACGAGCTGTCAGAGGATGACAAGGTAGTCGTAAACCGTGCGAGAAAGATCCAGAGATATCTGTCACAGCCCTTCCATGTAGCGACACAGTTCACCGGCATGGAAGGAAAATATGTACCGATCGCAGAGACGATCCGCGGCTTCAAGGAGATTCTCGAGGGCAAGCATGACGATATTCCGGAGGGATTATTCTTAAATGCCGGCTCCATCGATGAAGTACGTGCCCGTATGAAATAGGGGGATGGCGTATGGCAGAGGAGAGCAAAGTATTTGACGTAGAGATCATCACACCGGAGCGTGTCTTTTACACCGGTAAAGCGACGATGATTGAGTTCACCACCGTAGAGGGAGATATCGGTGTCTATAAAAACCATATCCCTGTGACGACGGTTCTTGCTCCCGGTATCGTGACGATTACCGAGGAGGACGGGCAAAAAAAGGCAGCTGTTCATTCCGGCTTTGCGGAGATTTTAGGCGACAAGGTGACCTTGCTGGCGGAGATCGCAGAGTGGCCGGATGAGATTGACTGGGATCGTGCCGAGGCAGCCAAGCGGCGTGCTGAGGAGCGTCTTGCCACCAAATCAGTGGAACTGGATGTTGCCCGTGCAGAGCTGGCACTGCGCAGAGCGCTGGTGCGTATCAGTCTGCGATAACAAGTTTATTCTATGTGCTACAGAAATGGGCTGTTCTTAGGGGACGGCTCATTTTTTTACGTTTTTCCCTGTTCGGAAAAAAGTAGTAGGAAAAAACAGAAAAAAATGTTAAGATACTGGGTAGTGGCGTTTCGCCGATGAATTTGCATAGTAAGGGGCATAAGCAGTGAGAGAAAAACTGGGGCTGCAGACGCTTCAAAATGAGATCCCGCTGATCCATTACCGGAGCATGAACGATCCGGTGCTTGTATCGCGGACTCACGGAGTGAGCGGAAAGCTATCGATTGCAGCAGAACTGGAAAGATACGATACGATCGGAAAGGATTGCGTGGCAGTCTGTGTCAACGATCTGGCAGCAATTGGCGCAAAGCCGTTATTTTTTTATGATACCATTTCCTGCGCCAGACCAAAAAAGGACAAGATCGCAGATTTGGAAAAGGGTGTCAGCCAGCTGTGCCAGCAGCTGGGCGTTGCCTATGCAGGCAGCGAGATCATGGAGCTGCCGGATATTTTTCATTATGACCAGTATGATATGGTAGGCTTTGCAGTGGGCATTATGGACCGAAGCGCCGGCAGAGAGCATCGGCCGGTCAGAGGCGACGATGTCATTATGGGACTGGCATCTGATGGCCTGCATAACAATGGCTATGTGGCAGCGAAAAAGAAGCTGTTTCTAACAAAGACCAGCATGGAGGTCTATTACGAAAATCTGGGAAGTACACTGGGAGATCTGCTTTTGCAGCCGACCAGATGTTACCGGAGTGTCCTGGAAGCCTTGCGGCAGGAGGGAATCTCCCTGAGCGGCTGCATTCAGGTGGCACACGGCGGACTGGACGCGGCATTACAGAAGCTTTTGCCGGCAGATCAGGGTGCGGTGATCAAGCTTCCAAAGCAGAATATCCCGCCACTTTATCAGGTGCTGGGGCAGGACGGAAATATGTCGTTTGAGCAGCTGCGCACCACCTGCAATATGGGCATCGGCATGCTGTTTATCATCTCAGAGGAGGATGTGGCACGCACCATCGAGATCATCGAGGAGGCCGGGGAGCGGCCTATGCCCATCGGACTTGTGGAGAACGGAAGCACCCAGCTGCGCTACATTTAATATAGAAAAGAGGACAATCATACCAATGAGTTCACAGGATAAACTGGAAAAAGTCCTGCGGGACATTCATGTGCTGATTTCCCGCAGCGAGTCTTACAGTCAGGACCGGATCATCGTCAACAAGCAGGAAATGTTCGGACTGATCGACCGCCTCAATGCCAGCATTTATGAGATCATGGACGAATATGAGCTCACCAAGCAGAGCAGGGATCGGGCGGAGCGCGAGCACAAAAAGAAGGGAGACCGGATCATCTGGGATGCCAGCCGCAAGGCAGAGGACATCTATGCGGCTTCCGTGTTGTACACGGATGAGGCACTCAACCATATACAGGCGATCATGGATGAGTCTACCCAGCAGATCAAAGCGATTCAGGATGAGATGCTGAAAGGTCTGGAGGAGAAAAAACAGCTGGTGAAAAGCAATCAGCTGGAGCTGAAGTCGCAGCTGCAGGATCTTTTGGATACGGAGAAGTATCTGTCACTGATCGAGGAACGCAACAAGGAGATTGAGCGGGAAAAAGAGAAGCATGGCAGACGTTTCGGACAGAGGGAAAAGGGTCAGTTCGATGACGTAAAGACAGAGATCCGTATCAACAAGGAATATTTTAAAAATGCAGGCATTTCCATTGAAGACGAAGAGGAAGACAAGGAGGAAGAATCATGAAATTATATGACGGCGGCATCTATCTGATCAATGAGCGTGAGATCGTTGCGGATACAGCAGATGCAGCGGCAGCAGTAGCAGCAAAAACAGGCACTGCGCCTAAAAAAGAAGAAGCAAAGCAGGGAACTTTGGCGTATCGGATCCTGAAGGATCACAACACATCCGGCAATATGGAGCAGCTTCAGATCAAATTCGACAAGCTGACGAGCCATGATATTACATTTGTGGGCATTATTCAGACCGCACGTGCATCAGGACTGGAGCGTTTCCCCATTCCTTACGTGCTGACCAACTGCCACAATTCTCTCTGTGCGGTAGGTGGAACTATCAACGAAGATGACCACATGTTTGGACTCAGCTGTGCAAAAAAATACGGCGGTGTGTATGTTCCGCCCCATCAGGCTGTGATTCATCAGTATGCCCGTGAGATGTTGGCCGGTGGCGGCAAGATGATCTTAGGATCTGATTCCCATACCAGATACGGTGCCCTTGGAACCATGGCCATGGGCGAAGGCGGACCGGAGCTGGTAAAACAGCTGCTTTCCCAGACTTATGATATCAAAATGCCTGGCGTCGTAGCCGTATATCTGAAGGGCAGCTTAAAGCCCGGCGTTGGCCCCCAGGACGTAGCCATCGCTATCATCGGAGCCGTATTTGATAAAGGCTATGTAAAAAATAAAGTCATGGAGTTTGTAGGCCCCGGCGTAGCAAACTTAAGCGTTGATACACGAATCGGTATCGATGTTATGACGACAGAGACCACCTGCCTGTCCTCCATCTGGAGTACGGATACGAAGGTAAAGGAATGGTATGATATCCACGGAAGAAGTGAGGATTATAAGGAGCTTCATCCGGCAGAGGTGACTTACTATGATGGCTGCATCGAGATCGATCTGGACGAGATCGAGCCCATGATCGCCATGCCCTTCCATCCCAGCAACGCATATACGATCCGGGAGCTGAATGAGAATCTGATGGATATATTAGATGACTGCGAGAAGCGTGCACAGGTCAGCTTCAATGGTGCAGTCAGCCTGAATCTGAAGGAAAAGGTTCGAAACGGCAGATTATATGTTGATCAGGGTATCATCGCCGGATGTGCCGGCGGCGGCTTCGAGAATATCTGTGATGCTGCCGATATTTTAAACGGAGCCAGCATTGGACCGGATGAGTTTACTTTGAGTGTTTATCCGGCAAGTATGCCGATTTATATGGAGCTGGTGAAAAATGGCGCTGCTGCAAAGCTTATGGAGACCGGTGCAGTGCTTAAGACCGCTTTCTGCGGACCCTGCTTTGGAGCGGGAGATACGCCGGCCAACAACGGCTTCTCCATCCGCCATTCTACGAGAAACTTCCCGAACCGCGAGGGCTCAAAGGTTCAGAACGGACAGATCGCGTCTGTGGCACTGATGGATGCCCGTTCCATCGCAGCCACTGCAGCCAACAAGGGATACCTGACTGCTGCGACAGATTTTGATATAGCTTATACAAAACCCAGATATTTCTTTGACAAGACGATTTATGAGAATCGTGTTTATGACAGCAAGGGCATTGCACATCCTGAGGAGCCCATCAAGCTTGGCCCCAACATCAAGGATTGGCCGGAAATGTCACCGCTGACGGAAAATCTGCTGCTTCGTGTTGTATCAGAGATCCATGATCCGGTTACGACCACAGACGAGCTGATTCCTTCCGGAGAGACATCCTCTTACCGCTCCAACCCTCTTGGCCTGGCAGAGTTCACCCTTTCCAGAAAGGATCCGGAGTATGTGGGACGTGCCAAGGAGGTACAGAAGGCGGAAAAAGCCAGACTGGCAGGGGAGCATCCGTGTCAGGTGATGCCGGAGTTAAAGGACATCATGGGCCTGGTCAAGACCAAATTCCCCGAGGCAAATCATACCAATTTCGGTATCGGCAGCACCATCTTTGCCGTAAAGCCGGGTGACGGTTCTGCCCGTGAGCAGGCTGCATCCTGCCAGAAGGTACTGGGAGGCTGGGCAAATATCGCCAATGAATATGCCACCAAGCGTTACCGCTCTAACCTGATCAACTGGGGCATGCTTCCGTTTTTGATCAAGGAAGGGGAGCTTCCTTTTACAAATGGTGACTATCTCTGGATTCCGGGCATTCGTGCTGCAGTGGAGAATCACACAGAGCAGATCGCTGCCTATGTCGTAAAAGACGGCGAGCTCAAGGAATTTACCATGACGCTGGGAGATCTGACAGAGGATGAGCGTCAGATTATCCTGAAAGGATGTCTGATCAATTACAATCGTGTTTCATAGGAACCAGTCGGGGACAAACTAGCTTTGTCCCCGTATCATTATCTAAAAGGAGAATTGGTTTATGGAAGAAGAAAAGGATAAGCGCATCCAGCGCTCGGACTGGGATATCCGCCCGTATTTAGCGATTGGTGTACTCATTTTTCTCGTATTCTGTTGCTGTATCATTGTTTTTGCGCTGATTTTCAAATATTCCGCCATCAAGGACGCATGTTCTACCATAATGGACGTGCTGCAGCCGATTATTATCGGTGCGGTGCTGGGCTATTTGTTTAATCCGCTGCTCCGTTACATCGATGAGGGACTGTGCAGG
Organism: Moraxellaceae bacterium; assembly: GCA_963645455.1. Taxonomy (GTDB): domain Bacteria; phylum Bacillota; class Clostridia; order Lachnospirales; family Lachnospiraceae; genus W0P33-017. Next base: position 17,152 of record CAVITM010000003.1, read on the forward strand.
CTCATCCTGCCCAAGGTACAGAAAAAAGACAAGGTCAAGCATACGATCCGTACGATTTCCAGTATCCTGACCCTGCTGATTTTTCTTGCCCTGTTCAGCCTGATCCTCTATATGATCGTTCCGGCGTTGATTGAAAGCATCACGAATCTGGTCAATTCCATGTCCTCCAACGTGAACAGCTTTATCAAGTGGTATAACCAGTTCCAGTTTGCTGCTGATTCCGATGGAGCATGGGAAGCCTATCTGGTCAAGGGAAGCGAGTATGTAGAGAACTGGTTCAAGACTTCAATCATGCCGAAGATGAACGACTATGTACAGACGCTGACCATGAGCGCCATCAATGTGGTGGTTGTGCTGAAAAATGTCATCATCGGTCTCATCGTGGCAGTTTACGTATTGATGGAGAAGGAGCATTTTGCCGGACAGGCGAAGAAGATGGTTTTTGCAGCTCTTCCGGCCAAGCAGGCAAATATGGTGCTTCACACCGCTCATCGGATCGATGAGATCTTCGGCGGATTTATCATTGGAAAGATCATCGATTCCATTATCATCGGTATCCTTTGCTTTATCGGATGCTGGCTTTTAAAGATGCCCTATACACTGCTGGTCAGTGTCATCGTGGGCGTGACCAATGTGATTCCGTTTTTCGGACCATTTATTGGTGCGATTCCCTGTCTCATTATCGTGACAATCACGGATCCCATCCATGGACTGTATTTGCTGCTGTTTATCTTTGGACTTCAGCAGCTGGACGGCAATGTCATCGGACCAAAGATCCTGGGTGATTCCACGGGACTTTCATCCTTCTGGGTTATTTTTGCCATCATGGTTGGCAGCGGACTGTTCGGCTTCGCCGGCATGCTGTTCGGTGTTCCGGCCTTTGCAGTGATCTACTATCTGATTCAGCAGCTGGTGGTCTATCTGCTGAAGCGGCGAAAGCTGCCTGTGGAGTCCAGTGATTACACGCTGGTGACGGACATCGATCCGGCTACGAGAGAACTGCGCACAGACGGCTGGACCAGAGGCGAAACCTTCCATTTTGGTGGAAAAAAGAAAAAACAGCCGGAAGTAAAGGAAGAAGATGCTTCGGAAAAAACTGAAGAAAAATAGTGGGAAAAGGAGTCGGTGGCGGCTCCTTTTTTCTGCGCAACCGAGGTCGCGAATTGCTTCGCATTATTTTTGACAAGAGGGAACACGTATGGTAAGATGACTTTAAGTGTATCTACATATAGCATATGATCATTGAACAAAAGCTTTTTTTTATACCAGATCATGTGTAGGCAGGGTACGAGGTGAATATTTTGGATAAGTACGAATACAAGCTAAAATTAGATGAGATAGAGACGCTGGCCGGACAGAACAATTATGCGGCAGCTGCCCAGATCGCAGACGGGATCAACTGGCGCAAGGTTCGGAATGTCAATGAGCTGATGCTGGCCGGAGAGGTATATCAGAAAAACGGGCGCTATGAGGACAGCAAGGAGATGCTGCTCATGGCATATGATCGCACACCCATTGGAAAAAAGATCGTTTATCGTCTGGCACAGATCGCCATCGAGGCAGGACAGTTCGATGAAGCCCAGGAATATTACGACGAATTTGTGGAGATCGCGCCTCATGACACATTAAAATATGTGCTGCGTTATCAGCTGAGCCGTGCGATGGGGGAACCCATTGCTGAACAGATTTCGATTTTAAGCGAGCTCAAGGAGCAGGAATATACCGAGGAATGGGCCTTTGAGCTGGCATACCTGTATCATCAGGCAGGCATGACGGAGAAATGCATCGAGGCATGCGATGAGCTGGTTTTATGGTTTGGGGATGGTCCCTATGTGGAGAAGGCACTGGAGCTGAAGATGCTCTACCAGCCCCTCAGCCGTGAGCAGGAGGACAAATACAGACAGTTCCGCAAGGCTCGTGACGGCATTATCGAGGTGCGGCCGGATGAGTATCTGGAGTCCGGAGAGATCATTCACAGCGCCATGGATATTCCCCAGGTGCAGGTGAATGCGGATCGGTATAATACCCAGAATCTTCAGGAGGAGCTGGCGAAGGGCATTCAGCAGATCATGGATGCCACGAAAAAGGAGACCGTCAGTGATACGATGGATTCCATCAAAAAAATGGTGGGGGAGATCCCCTATCTGCAGCCGCTGCTGGCAGAGGAATCTGAGGAAGATCCGCAGCAGCCCCAGAACGAATATGAGACGGATGAAGAGATTGACAGCTCGTTGAATCTGAATTTTCAGGAGCTGTTAGAAGAAGAATATGACGGCCAGATTTCCATGGCTTTTCCCCAGCAGAGCCAGCAGGAGCCCCAGGTGCGGGGGCAGATGACCATCGAGGATATTCTGGCAGAATGGGAAAAAACAAAACGCGCCGCAGAGGCTGCCATGGAGGTGGCCAATCAGCGCAAGCTGGAGTCCGCAAAGGCCCGGGCTCTGCAGGAAGCAGGAGATCTCATGGATCGCTTGAGCGCCATGATGCCGCAGCTTGATGCAGGGGCAACGGCCAAGGAGCTGGTTGCCCAGGCCTATGAGGAGCAGACACCGGAATCCGTTGAACGCGCTTCCCAGGCGCTGGCAGACGCCAATGAGCAGCTGCAGGCACAGATTGACCGTCTCCAGGAGGAGACTTTGGGAGAGTCAGAGGCAGACCATCAGCCCGCACAGCAGAAGACGGAGGATCAGGATGCTACAGTAGCATCCATCGATGAAGCACTTGCGGCTGAGCTGGCGGCAGAGGGGCTGGAGCTGTACGAGGATGAGCCTGAAGACGAGTCTGCAGAGACAGAGCCTGAGCCGGCTTCGATGCAGCAGTCCGTGGTTAGCCGTGAGCTGAAGCGTCCGGTACGCATAGAGCCAGGAGCATCAGCCTTCCCTGATATTTCAGAGATATTATCTACCAAGCCATTTCTCGAGGCAGGTGCGGCACAGCTGGCAGCAGAGACTGCCGCAGAGGGTCTTTCAGATGCAGCCCAGATGCATCCGGAGATGTCGGATGAAGCGGCTTCTGTGAATGAGGGACAGGAGCATATTGAGCAGATGATCTCCGACTGGGAGACCATGAAGGATCCGACCACACCGCTGCCGGAGATTCACCTGGATCTTTTTGAAGAGACGGAGGAGCATGAACCCCAGGAGTCTGCTAAATTCAGCCCGGTTCAAAAATTTGATGCTCAGATGGCAAAGCGTTTCTCTTATTTTACGAAAGTGGATGGAATGGAAGCACAGATTTGCCGCGCGATCAACGGATGCGGGGCATATCTTGATGGATCCAATCCGGGTGCCTTCGGCAATCTGGTGATTGTGGGAGCCTCCGGCTGTGGCAAGACGATGCTGGCCACTAATCTGGTCAAATCGCTGCAGCAGATGATCAAAAAGCCTACCGGTCAGATCGGCAAGATCAACGGAGATGCGCTAAACCGCAAGGATGTCCAGGACTTGCTGGAGAAGCTTGCAGGGGGATGCCTGATCATTGAACGGGTCGGGGAGCTTAGCCGGGAGACGGAAGGCAAGCTGTCCTTGTGGCTGGAGCAGCATCCCGGAGCAGTGTTTGTGATTTTGGAGGATTCCAAGGAGTCCATCGAAAAAGCGCTGGCACGGCATGACGGCTTTGCGAGAAAGTTCTCGCAGCGGATCACCATTCCGTATTTTACCAATGATGAGCTGGTAGAGTTCGCAAAGACCTACGCAGCCGAGAATGGTTATGGCATCGATGCGATGGCGGTGCTGGCATTATACAAGCGCATCAACAGCATCCAGAAGCTTGACCAGGCGACCACGCTGGTAGAGGTGAAGGAGATCGTGGATGAGGCCATCGATCATGTGGAAAGGGGAGGCCTGAAAAAAGTACTTGGCATTTTGACCTCCAAACGATATGACGAGAACAATTATGTGCTTCTTCGCGAAAAGGATTTTGAGGAATAGATCATAGGAGGACGATTGCGATGGGGAATTTTACAGAGCTTGACATGTATCTGTTTGGTCAGGGCACGCATTATGATATTTATAAAAAATTAGGCGCGCATCTTACGACCCAGGGCGGCAAAAAAGGCGTTTTATTTGATCTGTGGGCGCCCGGAGCCAAGCGGGTATGGGTCATTGGTACCTTTAATGAGTGGGATGAGTCCAAGCATGAGATGGAGCGGCTGACACCGACAGAGAACGGCATTTATGAGCTGTTTATTCCGGGAGCAGCACTTGGCGACATGTACAAATACCGGATCGAGGGAGCTGACGGAGAGATCCATTACAAGTCAGACCCCTATGCAAATCAGGCAGAGCTTCGCCCCGGCACAGCATCCGTCGTGGCAGATATCGACCACTTTAAATGGACCGATGAGGCCTGGCTGCAGGCACGTGCCACCAGCAATATTTATCATGAGCCCATGGCTATTTTGGAGGTACATCCCGGTTCCTGGATGCGTCATCCGGGACGCGACGACGATGGATTTTATACCTATCGCCAGTTGGCAAAATCACTGATCAGCTATGTCAAGCGTATGGGATACACTCATGTGGAGCTGATGGGTATTTCCGAATATCCCTTTGACGGCTCCTGGGGCTATCAGGTCACCGGCTACTATGCGCCCACCTCACGCTACGGTTCGCCGGAGGATTTTGCATATCTGGTTGACCAGCTGCATAAAAACAAGATCGGCGTGATCCTTGACTGGGTACCGGCACATTTCCCGCGGGATGCCCACGGACTTGCGAATTTTGACGGCACCTGCCTGTATGAGTATGCGGATCCCCGCAAGGGAGAGCATCCGGACTGGGGCACCAAGATTTTCGATTACGGCAAGAGCCAGGTGAAAAATTTCCTGATCGGCAGTGCCCTCATGTGGATCGAGCACTATCATGTAGATGGTCTGCGTGTAGACGCGGTGGCTTCCATGCTATATCTGGATTACGGCAAGGAAAATGGCCAGTGGGTGCCCAATCAATACGGTGAAAACAAAAATCTCGAGGCGATTGAGTTTTTCAAGCATATCAATACACTCATCACCGGCCGCAACAAGGGTGCGGTCATGATCGCAGAGGAGTCCACAGCCTGGCCCAAGGTTACGGGAGCTGCGGAGGACGGCGGCTTGAATTTTTCCCTCAAGTGGAATATGGGCTGGATGCATGATTTCCTGGATTATATGAAGCTGGATCCCTATTTCCGCAAGGACAATCATCACAAGATGACCTTTGCCATGAGTTACAATGAGAGTGAGCGCTATATTTTAGTTCTCTCCCATGACGAGGTGGTGCATCTCAAGTGCTCCATGTTTAACAAGATGCCGGGAGATGAGCAGGCAAAATTTGCGAATCTGCGGCTGGCTTATACATTTTTCATGCTGCATCCGGGCAAAAAGCTGCTCTTTATGGGACAGGATTTTGCGCAGCTGCGGGAGTGGAGCGAGGCCCGTGAGCTGGACTGGTATCTGCTGGATGAGCTGCCTCACCACCAGATTCATGATTATATGCGGGAGCTTTTGCATCTGTATAAAAAATATCCGGCGCTCTATGAGCTGGACCACGAGTGGAATGGCTTTGAGTGGATCAATGCGGATGACAATGAGCGGAGCATTTACAGCTTTATCCGCAAATCTTCTGACGGCAAAAAATGTCTGGTCTGTGTGCTGAATTTCACACCGGTGGCTCGTCCCGAGTATCGTGTGGGAGTGCCCCAGGCAGGCTCCTATCGCCTGATTTTAAATTCTGATGAGGAGCGTTTTGGCGGCGCAGGCGCCACACATCCCAAGCGTTTTACCGCCAAGCAGGGGGAGTGGGACGGACAGCCCTATTCCATTGGCTATCCGCTTCCGGCATATGGCGCAGTTGTTTTTTCCTTTGATTACAAATCATGAAATATCGATTAGAGTCTGCTTCTGGCAGGCTCTAATTTTTGGCATAATTGATAAAAATGAACGGTTGTCTGACAGTCTGGCGCTGCAGACAGCCGTTATTTTATGCCTGAAATCGGGAAAAATCACGGAGTTTTGCCTGTTTGTGCACCTTTTCTGTCAAACAACCTGTAAAATCGCGAAAAAATTTTTTTTCGTGATCCTACATGGACAAAAGGGCTGTTTCCCGTCTATAATGCCACTACAATCTATCAGATCCACATTCTGTAATTCAAAGTTTTTCAGTTATTTCATTCATTTTTTTCACATTTATTTCCAACCGGGTTTTATGGAGATCACCGCAAAAGGGAGGTGGCACAGATACGAACGAAGCTTGCTATTTTAGACAGAGAGATCGGAGAGGGTCTTTGTACCTACCTGATGCTGCGCGATTATGGTTTGCAGCCGGTGCTTTGCGAAAGCGAGGAATCGCTGCTGGACTCGGATGCGCCAATCGGACTGATCGGCGCCGGCTACACAGATGCTTTTTCTGGCATCCAGGAAGCGGCCGGAGACAAGCAGTTGCTTTTGCTTGGAACGGGGGCGCTTGATCCGTATCAGCCGGCAGATGAGCTGATCCGGGCACTGTACCGGGAGCTTTTAGAGCGACAGATCTCGCTGCCCGGGGCGCTGCGCACGCTGTATGGTGATAAGGAGCTGGTGGCGGTCTGTTCGCCTCATTCCTACGACAGACAGAGTGATTTCGCAGTGGTTTACAGTCTGCTTCGCGCCCAGGAGGTACGGACGCTGTATCTGGATTTCACGTATTACAATGGGTTCTTTGACTGCTCAGACAAGGATGTGGGAGATTTATTTTATGAGCTGCATAAGCACGTGCAGCCGATGGAGCGTCTGCTGCCGGCATTTGTCCATAGCTGCCAGGCGTTGGATTATATTCCGCCGGTTCGTGTGCAGATGGATCTGGAGGATTTGACAGGAAAAGACTTTACTCAGCTGTTCGAGCAGCTGCTGCAGGAAAGTGAATATGGTCTGATCGTGGTAAATATGCCCTGCAGGCCATCCTTCCTTCGTGCGGCATATGAGGGCTGCAGCTGTATGTATAGTCTCCAGCGGGAGGGCATGCTGTACGATCGCGCACAGACCCGCCTGTTGGAAGATCTCGGATTGGAGGGCGGAAAAAAATCGCACTCCAATCTGAAGGTCGTAGAGCTGCCGGCCATCGGCGGAAGCTTTTCCATGGACGCGTCCATGTACGAGGAGCTTTTGTTCGGGGATATGGCTGCATTTATCAAAAAGGAGGTTTTATGTCAGAATACCTGCAGGCGGTTCAGCGAACCGTCCTAGAGCGTATGGATCTTACCTGTGAGCTGACAGACGAGGCGCTGTATGAGCTCATTGACGAGGCGATCATACAGCAGAGCCTTCCGGGGGTTTCACTGCTTCAGAGAGAGGCGGCCAGGCAGCAGGTGTTCGATGCACTTCGGGGCCTGGATGTGCTTCAGGAGCTGGTCTCGAATCCGCAGATTACGGAGATTATGGTGAATGGCTGCGGCCACATTTTTTACGAGAAGGAGGGCAGAATCCACCAGTGGGAAAAGTGTTTTTCCTCAAAGGAGAAGCTGGAGGATGTGATTCAGTCCATTGTGGCAGCAGGGAACCGGATCGTTAATGAGTCGGTGCCTATCGTGGATACGAGACTAAAAGACGGCTCCCGTGTAAATATTGTATTGGAGCCCATCGCCATCGATGGCTCAGCAGTCACGATCCGAAAGTTTCCGGCGCGTCCCATGCAGATGGAGGACTTGCTTCGCATCGGTTCCCTGTCGGAGCAGATGGCCCAGTGGCTTCGGATTCTGGTGATCAGCGGATACAATATTTTTGTTTCCGGAGGTACCGGATCCGGAAAGACCACATTTTTAAATGCCCTCTCCGGTTATATCCCGTCGGATGAGCGAGTCATTACGATTGAGGATTCGGCGGAGCTTCAGCTTGGAGGAATCGCCAATCTCGTCCGGCTCGAAACCCGCGTCTCGAATCTGGAGAGCGTGTCGGAGATCTCGATCCGGCAGCTGATCCGCAGCGCACTCCGTATGCGCCCGGACCGCATTATTGTGGGGGAATGCAGAGGAGCGGAGGCACTGGACATGCTTCAGGCCATGAATACAGGGCATGACGGCTCCCTTAGCACCGGACATGCAAATTCGTGTCAGGATATGATCCGGCGTCTGGAAACCATGGTGCTCATGGGAATGGAGCTCCCGGTAGGTGCGATCCGCGCGCAGATTGCTTCGGGCATCGATATACTGGTGCATCTGGGCAGGCTTCGGGACCGAACCCGCAAGGTATTGGATATCATGGAGCTTGATGGCATGGAAAACGGGGAGATCCGCCTCAATCCACTCTTTCATTTTGTTGAAGCAGGGGAATGTGATGGAAAAATATTTGGCACGTGGCAGCAGACAGGTTCCCTGCTTCACAGGCAGAAGCTGTTAGCTGCCGGATGGGAGGATGCACTTGTGTGATTATCGAAGCTATCATTATTCCCATCGGGAGCGGGTCCGTTTTTTTCTGGAGGCATTGATTATCACCGCGCTGGTGAGCAATCTGTTTTATGAGTCCTGGCTTGCGCTTGCCCTGCTGATTCCTTTTTATCCTGTTTATTTGAAAATTCGGGCGAGCCAGCTGTTGCAGCAGCAAAAACAAACGCTGTGTCTGCAGTTTCGGGAGACAATTCTCGCGGTGGCAGCCGCATTGAATGCAGGCTATTCCGTGGAGAATGCCTGGCGGGAGGCCCAGGGAGAGATGGTGCGGATGTATGGTGAGCATGCGCTGATGGTGAAGGAGTTGCAGTATTTGCTGGCGCATCTGGCACTGAATGTACCTTTGGAGCAGCTGTTAGAGGATTTTGCGGTGCGCAGCGATATGGAGGATGTGAGCAGCTTTTGTCAGGTTTTTTTCTTCGCGAAGCGCAGCGGCGGTGACTTCATCGGGATCATCAAAAAAACGGCTGACAGCATTGGTGACAAGATCGAGCTTCAGAGACAGCTTCAGGCAGATCTGGCGGCCCGCCGGCTGGAAAGCCGTGTAATGAATCTGATGCCGATTGGAATCCTACTGTATTTGAAGGTGACCTCTCCCGGTTATTTTGATGTGCTGTATGGAAATGTGGCCGGCGTCTGTATCATGAGTGCCTGTCTGGCAGTTTATCTGGCTGCCTATGCGCTGTCGGAGCGGATGATGGGACAGATCATGCAGATATAAGCAGATCATTGGATGGCAAAGAGGAAAAAAGATGTATTTATGTATCGTGGCTGCGGTAGCCGGAGGTATTTTTTATATCTGGTGTATCCGAAAAGGAAAACAAAAGACCCACGGAATCTATGGGCTTATTTTGCTGATCAGCGGAGTACTGGGAATTCTGGCTGCCGTGAATGCGGCATCCGGAGAGACAGCAGAGATTACAAATGACGGCGAAATACAGATTGAGCGGCCGTCACCGGGCAGTGCCTCCCTTCGTGAAAGCTATGAGCTGTCAGTGGAGGATTTGGAGATTGACCAGTCCTATCCCATTGTGGTGGAAAACCGGCATTTAAGTGAGCAGGAGCTGGAGGAATTATTTGAGGAAGCGACCAAAGAGCTGGAGGAGACCTTTTTAGGTGAAAATGAATCGCTGGATCATATTACACAGCCGGTGACATTTGCCAGTCAGGTCTGCGAGGGCCGTGTGGAGGTTAGCTGGATCTTGGATCGGTACGATGCCGTGGATTTAAACGGAAGGCTGCAGAAGGATTCGCTGACAGAGGATGGCACATTGGTTGGCGCAACGGCAGAGATGACCTACGAGGAAAATCAGGCGGTACATACCTTTTCCTTTATGGTCTATCCGCCGGCCCAGACCCAGTCGGAGCAGTTTTTTGAGGAGCTGACACAGGCACTGGATGCGGAAAATGCATCTACGGATGCTGTGTTTTCCCTGCCTGTGAAGATAGGCGACCACGAGCTCGTCTGGGAAACGATGGCGGATCATACCCCCGTCCAAATACTGATGCTGGGGATCGCAGCGATCATCGCCATGATGATCGGGAAAAAGGAGGATGCCCGAAAGAAGGACGCCCAGCGCAGAGAGCTACTGCTGCTGCAGTATCCGAAGATGTTAGGACAGCTCTCGCTGCTTATCGGTGCCGGAATGACGGTGGGCTATGCATGGGAGCGGATGGTTGTCAGCTACGAAAAGCAGCTTGCCCAGGGAAGCGCATCTGCAGAAAATCAGCCGATGTATGAGGAAATGCGCCTGACCTATCGCCAGATGAAGGACGGAATCGGCGAGCGCAGCGCCTATGAGCAGTTTGGAGAACGGCTGCAGCTGCCGGTTTATCGCAGGCTTTCCACGCTTCTGGTGCAAAATCTGCGTAAAGGAACTGCAGGTCTAAGCCGGCTGTTGGAAAAAGAGATGCAGGACGCTTATGATGCGCAGGAGAGCGCCTGCAAAAAACGCGGCGAGGAGCTGCAGACCAAGCTGCTGCTGCCAATGATGCTGATGCTGGGGTTGGTGGTAGTGATTATCATGATTCCTGCGCTGGCAAGCTTTCAGCTATGAAAACAAGAAAAGGAGGAACCTTACCTATGAGATTATTTGACAGATGGATGATAAAATCCCGTATTTGCGGCGCACAGGCACTTAAGAAACTAAACAACAAAAGCGGAATCGGAACGGTAGAGATGATACTGATTTTGGTGGTGCTGATCGGACTGGTGCTGATCTTTAAGGATCAGCTGACATCCCTGGTGGGAAATATTTTTGACACGATCGAAAGCCAGAGCAGCAGTGTATAAAAAATGGACGCGGGCCGGCAGTATTACCGTGTTTGCCAGCCTCTCCCTGATGCTGGTGGCTTCCTTTTTGTTGGCGCTGCTGGAGCAGGCCCGCTATGCCGGGCTTGCGGCTTACAGTGGGATGCAGCGGGAAAATGCAGTGGAGTCTCTGCTGTCGGAATATGACCGGGATCTGTTTGACCGGTATGGCATATTTTTGCTGGATGCAGGCTTTGAGAGCGGCAATATCGAGTTCTCAAAGATCGATGGTCTGCTGCTTGAGACCAGTCAGAAGAATTTGCGGCCGGAGAGCACCGGCGGGGGACTGTTTTCGACAGAGAATTTTTATCAGATGGATGTGACAAAGGCACAGATGGAGCGTTATCTGCTGGCAACTGATGAAAACGGCGCACCATTCCGGGCCATGGCGGCGGCTTCCATGAAGACACGCTATCCGCTGGAGCTGCTGGAGTCACTTTCCCAGCAGGCAGATCAGTCTTCGGAGGCCATGGAGCAGGCAAATGAGACCCAGGCATCCATGGACGCGGCGGATTTGCAGATTTCCCAGGCAAAGCAGCAGAGTGCGGAGGCAGCAAAATCGGCAGAAAATGGCGAAGGAGAAACGACAGTAGTTTCTGCAGATCCGCCGGAGAATCCCATTGATGTGGTGAAAACCATCAAGAGCAAGGATATTTTATCGCTGGTAGTTCCCCAGGGGAAGGCCCTTTCACAAAAGAGTGTGGACCGGACGGATGCTTTGGAAAAACGATCACTTGTGTCGGGAAATGAGACGTGGGATCACACAGCAGATCCCTTTGAAACGGTCTTGTACCATAAATTTCTGGAGACACAGTTTGGCTGTTTTACGGTAAAAAGCGCTAGCAGCGGTGCGCTGGAGTATGAGCTTGAATATATTGTGGCGGGAAAGGATACGGATCATGGGAACCTGAAAAGTGTGGTTCGCAGGCTGCTTTTGCTGCGGGAGGGAGCAAATTTCCTCTATTTGCAGAAGGATGCTGTAAAAAAGGGAGAGGCCTATGAGCTGGCCACTGCCATTGCGGCGGCATTTGCGGTTCCACCGGCGATTCCCATTCTGACCCAGGGGATTTTAGCGGCATGGGCCTATGGGGAAAGTATCCTGGATGTGCGTGCGCTTCTGGCCGGGGATAAGATTCCGTGGCTGAAGACATCAGAAAGCTGGACATGCGATTTGACATCCATGGGTTCGCTGCTTTCCGGAGACGCCAAGGCAAAGTCCAGTGACGACGGCGAGGACTATGAGGGCTATCTGCACAAGCTGTTGTATCTTACTTCGGCACGTTCGTCAAGTTATCGGGCGATGGATCTCATGGAGTGGTATCACGATAGTCTGGGCGAGGGAAAAATCCGTATGGATGGGATGATGGTGTCGGTTACGGCTGTCTTTTCCTACGAGGCACAGCCATTGTTTTCCAAGCTTGTCAGCCTGCAGCGGCTAAAAACCGAACGCTTTGTGTTTGAAGCAACTGTGAGCGACAGCTATCTGTGAGCAGCAAAGGAAAGAAATACGATATGTATGAGAAGGTACCTCTGAGAAGAACCAAGCAAAAAGAGCAATTCCTCGAAAAAATCCACAATGACCGATCTACAAATTTTCCACAAATGACATTCGACGCAGGGGAAGATTCCCTGGGTCAGCAAATATTCGCTCTCTCCTCAAAGCATAGCAAGCGGAACCGATCAGGGGTATCTTCTCATACATATCGAAAAACAGGCTGTTCGAAGGGTGCGGCGACGGGCTCCATGACATTGGAGATGGTGGTAGTATTGCCGCTTGTGGCCATGTTTTTAGTGTTTTTTCTGTTTCTTTTTCGCGTGTTGTGGGTGCAGGAGAGTATGGAAGAAGCACTGTTATACGCATCCCGTGTACTGGCAGTTACCTGCAGTGATGAGACGGAAAAGGAGTCATCTACTCAGACGGTGTACTTGGTCAAAGCCCAGCTATTGCTGCAAAAGGGCTTGAAGGACAGTGGCTGCCCGGTGGAATTTATCCGCGGCGGGAGCGGGGGAATCTCTCTTTTGACATCTGACTGTACCGGCGATGAGATCATTTTGAATGCCACCTATGAGATGCGTGTGCCCTGTCCGCTGATCGGCAACTACAGCTACCATCTGATGCAGTGCGCCCGCAGCAGGAAATGGATCGGTAATCAGTCCCTGGAGCAGGATGGGACAGATGAGGACTGGGTCTATATTACACCGCGGGGAGAGGCGTACCACCGGTCCCTTTCCTGCAATTATCTCGACCTTTCGATTCGCGCTGTGAATCAGCGCGCCCTTTCTACGCAGCGAAACTCATCCGGAAAGATTTATTATCGCTGCGAGACCTGCGGGAGCGGTGCATCCGGCACAGTCTATATCACAAATTACGGTACGCGTTATCACAGCAAGCTGTCCTGCAGCGGGCTCAAACGAACGGTTTACATGGTTAAAATCACACAGACAGGAGGTAGACACGCATGTGGGAAATGTGCAGCCAGGTCGCAGTCATAGGGATGCTGGCGATCTGTGCGACGGAGGATCTTCGAAAGAAACAGATTCATCTGAACATCGTCCTTGCATTTGGCATTCTTGGAATTGTGTTTCATATGCTGGGGCAGGAGCAGTCGATCGAAAATATCATATTTGGAATGGGTGTGGGCGGTGTATTGCTGCTCCTAAGCATCCTGACCGGAGGAAAAATCGGAATCGGAGACGGGGTGCTGCTGGTCGTGACAGGAATTTATCTCGGACTGGAGCAAAATCTGATGCTCTTTGCCGGCAGCCTGTTTATCTGTGCATGTTATGCCCTTTTGCTGCTTGTGCTGCGAAGGAGAAAACGAAATGATACGTTGGCCTATGCACCGTTTGTGCTGGTTTCCTACGTATGCATGCTGGCAGGTGCGCTATGAAGCTGCAGGCGAGTTATACCATAGAGGCGGCCTTGCTGCTACCGCTTTTCTTATTTGTGCTGATGCGTGGGATGCTGCTGGGGATTGACTGCGGCAAGGATGTATCCGCGTCTGCAGCTGACTGGCAGCAGCTTGAAAAAATAGAGCCAACAACATGGATCTGGAGATCCCAGCTGTTGGAGCGTGGAATGGAGGAGCTTTTTGGAGATACAATATCAGAGGAATCTTAAGAGCAGCTACATGGTGATTACTGAGTCGGAGCGGCCGATGAATCCTGACGGTGAGCTGGCAGAGCGGATGCTGAAAAACCGGAAAATCGCAGGACTTTTGACCTGGAGCAGCATGGAGAATGAACGGTGTATGAGCTTCTGGTACCAGATCACCGGCTATCGAAGCCTGATGGATCACATGCAGCAGCAGATGATCGATCACCGATTGCTGCAGCTTTTGTTTGCGGCGCTGCTTCAGCTGCAGGAGGAATTGCCCCGGTTTTATTTAAAACCAAAGCATCTGCTGCTGCAGCCGGAACAGATTTTTTTGGATGCAGAGGGCGCGCAGATATCCATGTGCTATGAGCCCATGTGGGAGGCAGAGCCCAGGGAGTCACTGCAAAAGCTGATGGAGCAGCTTCTGCCCCATATTGATCACAGTGACAAACCGGCGGTGGCACTGGCCTACGGCATTTATGAGATCTGCCAGCAGCCAAATGCGGATATCTGGCAGTATGTATGGGAGCAGGCATGTCTGCAGGAAGAGAATACAGCGGAACATGAGATGTCAGATTCTACGGATATGCCAAGAGAACGAATCACAGATGCAGCAGTTCTATCTGTATCTGCAGGCAGTGCCGTAGAGCAGCGGCCACCGGAAGAAGAAAATACAGCAGTTTCTTCCGGGAATTTTCTGAATCGCTATATTAGCCAGCTGTCGGAACAGGCAGATGGAATAAAAAAGCTGGGGAAGGATTTCCTGGGAAAAGGCGGACTTCGTAAAAAACAGGAAAAAATCAGTCCCACGGAGACGGTTTATATGTTTGAACCGGAGGAAGAGTCGGTGGCCAGCGAGCATCCCACGGTCTTTCTTGGGGCAGGCAGCGAGCCGGAGGGAAGGCTTTGCTATCATGGCGGCAGTGGGCAGCAGAGCTTTCAGATCGGGGGAGACAGCTTTCTGATCGGCGGAACCCACGGACAGGCGGATGGAATCATAGAGGGTTCGGGAATCAGCCGCAATCATGCGCGGATCACCAAGGAGGGCCATACCTATTTCATAGAGGATCTGAATTCCAAAAACGGAACCTATCTGAATGATGAGCTGCTGTTGTACCGGCAAAAACGTGTGTTAAAGGTGGGAGACCGGCTGCGTTTTGCCACAGAGGAATACACCTTTTATTGACAATGACCGCCTCTCGTGCTAGGGTGTAGGCATGTCAGAATCTTATGAAGAACAACAAACAGACAAATTATATAGAAGAAAATGGCTCAATATCAATGTATTGCTGATTGCGGTCAACAGTCTGGTCTGGATCATACTGCAATTGCAGGGAGATACCACGGATGCTGCATACATGCTTGCCCACGGTGCGATTTATCCGGATGCAGTGCTGGCAGGTGAATGGTACCGGCTCTTTAGCGCGATGTTTTTGCACTTTGGCATAGAGCATCTGCTTGGAAATATGTTTATGCAGTATTTCCTTGGGGATATGCTGCTGCGTGCAGTCAGTCAATGGAAATATGCTGTGATCTATCTGCTGTCCGGCCTGGCCGGCAGCGTACTGTCACTGACAGAGATGTTGGTTACGGGGGATTACAGCGTATCAGCCGGCGCCTCCGGCGCCATCTACGGCCTGATCGGAGCACTCTTCTGGATCGTACTGCGAAATGGCGGCAGGTTTGAATCCATCAGTGTTCCACGGATGCTGCTGGCCCTTGTACTCTATATCAGCTACGGCTTCAGTGTAGAGGGTGTGGATGGCTGGGCGCATCTGGGCGGTGTCATCGCCGGCTTTGTGCTGTGTATGATTCTTTACCGAAAAAGGCGTTGAGTTTTACGGTTGGATTGCCTATACTAAAATTTATGAAACGATGTACTAGCAGGAGGATAAGAGCATGAGAGACGAGAATTGTATTTTTTGTAAGATTGCGGCAGGAGAGATCCCTTCCCGCACGTTGTTTGAGGATGATGATTTTAAGGTGATCATGGATGCCGGACCGGCTGCCAAGGGTCATTCCCTGATTATTCCGAAGCAGCACTACGCAGACATCTATGAGCTGCCGGGTGAGCTGGCGGGAGAGGCTATGAAGCTGGCGAAGCGTATGGCCACACATATGACAGGTGTGTTAGGCTGCGATGGCTTCAATATCCTGCAGAACAACGGTGAAGTTGCGGGACAGACCGTATTTCATTTTCATATGCATCTTGTGCCGAGATACAAGGATGCAGAACCGATGCTGAAATGGACTTCTCAGACATTCAGCGACGAGGAAATGGATGCGCTGGCAGAAAAGCTGGCCGTAAAGTAAACAATAAAAAAGAGCCCTTCGCGGCTCTTTTTTCGTCGGGACTCTTTATTTTGCATTTTTTACAAGCAGATCTACAATCATATCGATGGAGTCAAGGGAACGGCTCTCCCGCATATTCTGAATATAGCGCTCACGGTCGGCATACAGCTCATCTACAGCCTCCAGCAATGATTTTTCCGTGAGATTTTCTTCCAGCAGTACCTTGGAAAAGCCCTGTTTTTCGAAGGATGTGGCATTTAAAATCTGATCCCCACGACTGGCTGCAGCCGAGAGAGGAATGAGCAGGTTGGGCTTGTGCAGCGCCTGCAGCTCGCAGATGGAATTGGCTCCGGCACGGGAGATTACCAGATCGCTCATGGCGAAAATATCATGTAATTCTCTGCCAATATATTCAAACTGGCGATAGCCTCTGGTCTGAACCAGTGAAAGATCCAGATGATCTTTTCCACACATATGAACAACCTGAAAATGTTCCAACAGCTTCGGAAGTGCTTCGCGTATAGCATTGTTGATCACCACGGAACCGCTGCTGCCCCCAATGACAAAGAGCACCGGGCGGCTCTGGTCGAACCCGCACATCTCCCGGGCTGCGGCTGCGTCGCCGCTTAACAGCTCACGACGGATGGGTGAGCCTGTCAGAACAGCCTTTTCTGCGGGCAGGTATTTCATCGTCTCCGGGAAGTTGCAGCATACCTTTACCGCACAGGGGATGGCCAGCTTGTTTGCCAGACCCGGCGTGAGATCGGATTCATGGATGATCACGGGCACACGGCACAGCTTCGCTGCGAATATCACCGGAACCGATACAAATCCTCCTTTTGAGAAAACGATATCGGGCTTCAGTTTGCGAAGAAGATGAATCGACTGGAAGACTCCCTTTAATACTTTGAAGGGATCAGAAAAATTCTTCGGATCGAAATAGCGGCGCAGCTTGCCGGAGGAGATTCCGTAATATGGAATATGCTCGGCCTCGATCAGCTCCCGCTCCATACCCTGATAGGAACCAATATAAAAAATGTCAAAGCCGGCTTCCTTTAAATGAGGAAGCAAGGCAATGTTTGGTGTCACATGTCCGGCAGTACCACCGCCGGTGAGAACGATTTTCTTCATATAAAAAAAGGCCTCCTTTGCCTGTCATAGTTACTGTCTATCCC
>CAVITM010000004.1:0-34010 GCA_963645455.1 Moraxellaceae bacterium
GCGCACGGGCACTGAAGGATGGTCTGTATTTAGACGGAGAGAAGATTATTTACGCGGTGGATGGAAATGAGGAACTGATCTGTAAGACCGGCGAGCTGCAGCTGCTTGGAAAGCACAATTATGAAAATGTCATGGCTGCCAGTGCAATGGCCTTAAGCTATGGTGTACCCATGGACACAATCCGGGAGGTGCTGCATTCCTTTACTGCTGTGGAGCATCGTATCGAATATGTGGACGAGATTGATGGTGTGCGCTATTACAATGACTCCAAGGGAACCAATCCGGATGCAGCGATTCAGGGCATCCGTGCCATGAACCGTCCGACCTGTCTGATCGGCGGCGGATATGACAAGCAGTCAGAGTTTGATGAATGGATTGCTGCCTTTGATGGAAAAGTAAAAAAGCTTGTTTTGATGGGAGCGACTGCAAAAAAGATCGCAGATACATGCGATCGGATGGGCTTTAGAGATTATGTATATGCGGATTCTCTGCAGGAGGCCGTTGACATCTGTCATGAGACTGCTGTGCCCGGTGATGCGGTATTGCTTTCACCGGCCTGTGCCAGCTGGGATATGTTTGACAGCTACGAGCAGAGGGGACGGATGTTTAAGGATATGGTAAGGGCATTTAAGAAGTAGGAACCGGTACATGGCACGTAAACGAAAAGAAAACCGTCAAATAAAATATTTTGACTACAGTCTGCTGTTTATCATTGTTTTTTTGATCTGCTTTGGACTGGTGATGCTCTATAGCACCAGTGCCTATGATGCACAGATTACATTTAAGGATCCGACCCATTATCTGAAACGGCAGGCCATGGCATTCGGGCTTGGATTGATTTTTATGTTTGCTCTTGCTAACATTGATTACCGCAGATGGAGGAATCTCGGAAGACTTGCCTACTGGGGCGCTCTTGCCTTATGCACGATTGTTTTGATCCCGGGAATCGGTATTGAACATAACGGCTCGAGGCGCTGGCTTGGCATTCCTAATTCGAGCCTGGAATTCCAACCCTCTGAATTTGCAAAGCTGGCGGTGATTCTATATCTGGCATCGCGGATTCGAACCATGCCAAAGAAAATGACAAAATTCAGGTATGTGGTGCTTTTGCTTGCCCGGGTTATTCCCATCGTTGGTTTGATTGCCACCAACAACCTGAGTACGGCCATCATCGTCTTAGGAATCGCAGTGGCCATGGTCTTTGTATCGAGTCCGAAATACCTCCAGTTTTTTCTGGTTGGAATTGCGGGAGTAGCAGCCATCGTGCTGTATCTGTTTCTCCCTACATCCGGTTATCGGGCGGATCGTTTTGAGATGTGGCAGCATCCGGAGGATTTTGAAAATGGATTCCAGACGCTGCAGGGACTCTATGCCATCGGCTCCGGCGGATTGTTTGGCAAGGGACTGGGAAACAGTATGCAAAAGCTTGGCTTTGTGCCGGAGGCACCAAATGATATGATTTTTTCAATCATCTGTGAGGAGCTGGGGCTGTTCGGAGCGATCTGTGTGATTTTATTGTTTTTGCTTTTGCTGTGGCGTTTTATGGTTATTGCAAACAATGCGAGAGACCTGTATGGGTCTTTGATTATGACAGGTATTCTGGCACATATTGCCATTCAGGTTGTATTAAATATTGCAGTTGTGACAAATACGATCCCAAATACCGGTGTTACATTGCCGTTTTTTAGTTATGGAGGCACGTCGGTTGTATTTCTCATGGCAGAGATGGGACTTGCACTTGCTGTATCCAGGGGAATCCGGTTAGAGCCGGATTCATCGGAGTTGGTCTATGATTAAGCAACAGCGTCAGGAATTACGACGCCAGAAAAAAAGAAAACAAAATATTGTGATTGCACTTTGCATCATTTTGCTTTTGGCAGCCCTGGCGGCGCTTTTAGTCACCAAGGTGTTTACGGTAGAGAAGGTTACAGTGACCGGCAATGAATTCTACACGGATGAGCAGATCAAAGAGCTTGTGTTGGATGATTCCTATTCCTGGAGCTCCCTGTATGTGTATGTAAAATACAAGCTGCTTCGCAGTGAACAGCTTCCCTTTGTGGATGAGCTGACGGTGGGACTGGATCCGATGCATCCCCATGAGCTGACGGTGGAGGTGTATGAAAAGGGAATCTTAGGATATCTCTATATCAGCTCCATTGACCAGAATGCTTATTTTGACAAGGATGGATTCGTTGTGGAGACCTCCCAGGAGATCATAGACGGGATCCCGGAGATTGAAGGTCTCAGCTGCGATTCGGTAGTTTTGTATGAAAAGCTGCCGCTGGAGAATGATACGTCCCTAAAGAATCTCTTGTCACTGACACAGCTATTGCAAAAATATGACATAGCGGCGAAGCGTATCCGTTATGAGGAGGCTTCCGGTGAGATGACCGTATACAGCGGGAAAATCACCATCCTGGTGGGAACATCGGACAATCTGGCGCAAAAGATTTTGCGGCTCCAGTACATTTTGCCCCAGCTTAAGGGCAAGAAGGGAACCCTCCATCTGGAAAACTGGACCACAGAGACGACGGATATTATCTTTGCGCCGAAAAAATCAAAAAATAAAAAGAAATAGTTGCGCATTGACGGGAGAAATACTATTATAAATATGATTGAAGCGTCTTGTTTTGAGGTGACAAGACAGGAAAACTCGCGGATGATTCATGTTTGATGGCGAGAAATATTTATTGAGAGATCGGTAAAAATCAGATAAAAGAATTTAACGGGGAAAATAGAGGAAAAATAGAGGAGGACGGACTCTTGTTAGAGATTACGAGCACAGCAGCGAATAACAATGCAAGGATTATTGTCATCGGTGTGGGAGGCGCCGGCAACAACGCAGTCAATCGAATGATCGATGAGAACATCGGCGGTGTGGAGTTTATCGGAGTGAATACGGATAAGCAGGCACTTGCATTATGCAAAGCGCCTACACTGATTCAGATTGGTGAGAAGCTTACGAAAGGCCTGGGTGCAGGCGCACAGCCGGAGATCGGCATGAAGGCAGCTGAGGAGAGTGTAGATGATCTTACCGCAGCGATCCAGGATGCGGATATGGTATTTGTCACCTGTGGAATGGGTGGCGGAACCGGTACCGGTGCGGCTCCTGTGGTTGCCAGGATTGCAAAGGATATGGGGATTCTTACGGTTGGTGTTGTGACCAAGCCGTTCAAATTTGAAGCAAAGCAGCGCATGGTCAATGCATTGTCCGGAATTGACAGACTCACTGAGGCAGTTGATACATTGATTGTGATCCCTAATGACAAGCTGCTTGAGATCGTGGATCGCCGTACGACGATGCCGGATGCATTGAAAAAAGCAGATGAAGTGCTGCAGCAGTCTGTACAGGGTATCACGGATCTGATCAATGTTCCGTCTCTGATCAACCTTGACTTTGCAGATATTCAGACCGTCATGAAGGACAAGGGTCTGGCACATATCGGAATCGGAGAGGCACATGGCGACGACAAGGCCTTAGAGGCAGTCAAGCTGGCAGTTTCCAGTCCCTTACTGGAGACCACCATCAATGGTGCAACCCATGTGATCATCAATATTTCCGGTGATATTTCTCTGATCGACGCTAGTGATGCAGCCAGCTTTGTGGAGGATCTGGCTGGTGATGAAGCCAATGTCATCTTCGGTGCAAAGTACGATGAATCCATGACGGATACGGCTCAGGTCACCGTGATTGCCACCGGACTGGAAGCAAATAAAAAGCCCTCTGTGGCACCGCTGATGAGCGGCATGAAATATACGTCGTCTCAGCCGACAGGTTCGAACACACCTGTCCGTCCCATGAGCAGCGGACTGACCAGCCGTAATGGACTGGGAGCAGTTGGGACTTATGCCCGTGAGACCAATTTCCCCGGCCAGATGAATGCTATGCCGTCTTCAAATCCTGCATTCAACGGGATTCAGAAGCCGAAAAAGCCGGAGAGCAGTATCCCGGAAAAAGATATTCAGATTCCGACCTTTTTGAAGAATCCGAGAAAATAATTCAAATCAGATGACAAAAAAAGAGTCGCTTGCGGCTCTTTTTGCGTATAGATAAGAGAGGGGGAACGCGTATGTTACTGGAATTTTTAGGCGCTGCTCATGAGGTGACCGGAAGCTGTCATTTTCTGCAATATGAGGACCGGCATCTGCTTGTAGACTGTGGAATGGAGCAGGGACCGGATCTGTATGTGAATCAGGAGATTCCGGTCAATGCAGCAGCTGTTGATACGGTGCTGGTGACACATGCCCACATCGACCATTCCGGTCTGCTGCCGCTATTGTATGCCCGTGGTTTCAGAGGACGTATTTACTGTACACAGGCGACCTACGAGCTGTGTGTGATCATGCTCAAGGATTCCGCACATATTCAGGAGTTTGAAGCAGAATGGCGCAACCGCAAGGCAAAACGTTCCGGCGGCGGACTGGTTGAGCCCATGTATACCATGGAGGATGTGCAGGGTGTTCTGAATCTGTTCACTCCCTGTATCTATGGTGAGACAGTACAGGTAGATGATTCTCTTCGGATCCGTTTTGTGGATGCGGGACATTTGCTTGGATCCTCTTCCATTGAATTGTGGGTGACAGAAAAGGGAAAAGAGGTCAAGCTGGTATTTTCCGGTGATATTGGACAGGGAAATAAGCCCTTGATCAAGTCTCCGACCTTTTTGAAGGAGGCAGATTATGTAGTTATGGAATCCACTTATGGAGACAGAGAGCATACGCTGCCTATTGATTATGCTACAGAATTGGCCGAGGTGATCAAGCGCACCTTTATCCGGGGCGGCAATCTTGTCATTCCGGCATTTTCAGTCGGACGTACACAGGAGATGCTCTATTTCCTGCGTCGGATCAAAACGGAGCATCTGCTTCCGGAATTTGAGGATTTTGAGGTATATATCGATAGCCCGTTAGCCATCGAGGCCACCAACGTATTTCATAAAAATGTGCGGGAATGCTTCAGTGAAGAGGCGCTTTCCCTGGTGGACAGCGGCATCAATCCGATCCAGTTCCCCGGTCTGCGGACTGCCGTAGACAGCAATGCCAGCAAGCAGATCAACTTCCTGAAAAAACCGGTGGTGATCATTTCCGCTTCAGGCATGTGCGAGGCTGGCCGTATCAGACATCACCTCAAGCACAATCTGTGGAGAGATGATTCAACCATTCTTTTTGTAGGCTATCAGGTGCCGGGAACACTGGGCCATGCACTTCTTGGCGGTGCCAAGGAGGTAAAGCTCTTCGGTGAGACCATCGAAGTACGTGCCGAGATCGTCAATCTGCCGGGTATCAGCGGACATGCGGATCGCACGATGCTGACCAAATGGGCGGCTTCATTTGCAGGGCATCCGCCCAAGCGTGTGTTTGTTGTTCACGGAGATGATGCTGTGACGGAGCATTTTGCAGCCCATCTGCATGAGGAGCTGGGGTATGAAGCAGTAGCTCCCTACAGCGGCGACATCTACGATCTCTTTGCCAATTCCTGCATCAAGCAGGGCAGCCGTATGATGGTGGAGAAGAAGGCAAAGAAATCCATGAAGGCTTCCAGCAATGTATTTGCAAGACTTCTGGCCGCAGGCCAGCGCTTGCTTGCCGTGATCAACAAGAGCGAAGGACTGCCCAATAAGGAGCTGGCCCGCTTTGCAGATCAGATCAATTCCCTTTGCGACAAGTGGGATCGTTAAATCCATGGAATAGGGCATTGAATTATTGATTCTTATCATATATAATAATTGGCAGGAATGCTAAGATCGGAAAAATAAAAAATGGTTCAAACAAAAAAACGCTCTGCGTTTTTTTGTTTTGCCGTGAAATATTTACCAAAAGGAAGGGAACGGATATACGGATATGAAGAAGTTATTAGACCAGATCACACAGACCATGGAGGAAACGTTTCAGCAGCTTGGTCTCAATTCTGACTACGCGCGGGTAACGGTTTCCAATCGACCGGATCTTTGTGAATTTCAGTGCAATGGCGCAATGGCACTGGCAAAGCAGCAGCACAAAGCACCCATTGAAATCGCAGAGAGCATCGCCCGGGCACTGGAGGGGAATGCACTGTTCGATGAGGTGGCTGCGGTAAAGCCCGGCTTCTTAAATCTGAAGCTGTCAAAAAGCTATCTGGCTGATTATCTGAAAGAAATGGAAGCCAATGCAGCAGGCGGACGCTTTGGCTGTGATCGGGTGGCAAAGCCCCAGACGATCATGATTGACTATGGCGGACCGAACGTGGCCAAGCCCTTGCATGTGGGACATTTACGTTCTGCCGTCATCGGTGAGAGCATCAAGCGCATGGGTATTTTTCTTGGCAATACGATGATCGGTGATGTGCACCTGGGAGACTGGGGACTGCAGATGGGACTGATCATTACAGAGTTAAAGGAACGCAAGCCGAATCTCCCCTATTTTAACAGCGGCTTCTCAGGAGAATATCCCACGGAGGCTCCCTTTACGATTTCAGAATTAGAGGAGATCTATCCGACGGCCAGTGCAAAGTCCAAGGAGGATGAGCATTACAAAGAGCGGGCAATGCAGGCCACCTATGAGCTGCAGCACGGCAATCGCGGTTATCGCGCACTCTGGCAGCACATTATCAAGGTATCCGTGAATGATCTGAAGAAAAATTATAAACGGCTCAATGTTTCCTTTGAGCTGTGGAAGGGCGAGAGTGATGCGCAGGCTTATATCCCCGAGATGGTGCGGCGGATGAAGGATGGTGGATTTGCCTATATCAGTGACGGCGCCCTGGTGGTGGATGTGAAGGAAGAGACCGATACAAAGGAGATCCCGCCCTGCATGATCTTAAAATCCGACGGAGCATCTCTGTACAATACCACAGATCTGGCCACCATTGTACAGCGTATGCTCTCCTATAATCCCAGTGAGATCATCTATGTGGTGGACAAGCGCCAGGAGCTGTATTTCACCCAGGTCTTTCGCTGCGCGAAAAAAACAGGCATCGTAAATGAAGATACCAAGCTGTATTTCCTTGGCTTTGGAACGATGAACGGCAAAGATGGAAAGCCCTTTAAGACCCGTGAAGGCGGCGTGATGCGATTAGAGACACTGCTGAGTGATATTGAGGACCGGATGTATGAAAAGATCCGGCAGAATCAGAACGGACAGGAGACCATGAGCGAGGAAGAGGCTCATACGGTAGCTGCCCAGATTGCTCTGTCAGCCATCAAATACGGAGATCTGTCCAATCAGGCATCCAAGGATTATATTTTCGACGTTGAACGGTTTACATCCTTTGAGGGCAATACAGGACCTTATATTTTATATACCATCGTGCGTATTAAATCCATTTTGAATAAATACAAACAGGCGGGCCATTCTATGGAGGGACTGCAGGTTGGCACGGCATGCTCAGACAGCGAAAAGGCGCTTCAGCTTGAGGTGGCAAAGTTTAATGGTGTCATCGAGACAGCTTTTTCAGAGCTTGCGCCCCATCGGATCTGCGCATATATTTATGATTTATCCAATGCGCTTAATCATTTTTATCATGAGACAAAGATCTTATCAGAGCCGGATGAGGCAAAGCAGCAGTCCTACCTGGCACTTTTGGATCTGACCCGGGGTGTACTGGAGACATGCATCGATGTGCTTGGCTTCTCTGCACCGGAACGCATGTAAACAAGTAAAATCAATGGAAAGAAGGCATAGCAATGACAAAGATTGACATTGTATCCGGCTTTTTAGGTGCCGGAAAAACAACACTGATTAAGAAGCTGATTGAAGAGGTATTCACCGGTCAGAAGATTGTTCTGATTGAGAATGAGTTCGGTGAGGTGGGGATCGACGGCGGATTTTTAAAGGATGCAGGCATTGAGATCACCGAGATGAATTCCGGCTGTATCTGCTGCTCACTGGTGGGTGACTTCGGAAAGAACTTAAACGAAGTGATCGAAAAATTCCATCCGGACCGCATTTTGATCGAGCCCTCCGGCGTAGGCAAGCTTTCCGATGTGATGAAATCCGTCATTGACGTGGAAAAGACCCACGATGTGGCTCTGAACGGACTGATCACAGTGGTGAATGCTACCAAGGCCAGCAAGCAGATGAAGGCTTTCGGCGAATTTTTCAACAATCAGATTGAGTATGCGACTACGATTATTCTGAGCCGCACGCAGAATGCAACGCCGCAGCAGCTGGAGCTTTGCGTCAAGCAGATGCAGCAGCTGAATGAAAAGGCAGCCATTATCACAACGCCCTGGGATCAGATTTCCGGCCAGGCGATGCTTAAGGTCATCGAGGGACAGGATTCCCTGGAAATGAAGCTGATGGCAGAGGAGCACGCAAAGCATGAGCATGCATGTCATCATGACCATGACCACGAGGAGCATGAGCATCATCATGATCACGAGCATGAGCATGACCACGACCATGAGCATGACCATGACCATGAACACGAGCATGAGCATGATCATGAGCACGAACATCACTATGATGAACATGGGGTTTGCTCCTGCGGACATCACCACGACCATGACCATGAACACGGCCATCATCATGCTGATGATGTATTTACCAGCTGGGGCAAGGAAACACCCCATAAATATACGAGAGATGAGATTGAGAGCATCTTAAAGACCCTTAGCGATGATGAATTCTACGGCACGATCCTGCGGGCAAAGGGCATGGTGGAGAATGCAGCCGGCGGCTGGATCTATTTTGATATGGTTCCGGGTGAGCTGGATGTGCGCGAGGGCGAGCCGGATTATACCGGAAGACTTTGCGTGATCGGCTGTGATTTAAAAGAAAGTGAGTTAGAAAAACTGTTCTTACTGGCATAGCTTAGGAGATGAGAGAAAGATGCAAGAGATACCTGTATATCTGTTTACCGGTTTTATGGACAGCGGAAAGACGTCGCTGATCTCGGAGACACTTTTTGAAAATGAATTCGGCAAGGATGCGAAAACCCTCATCATTTTATGTGAGGATGGAGACGTGGAGCTGGACCAACAAAAGCTTGCGGGCATTGATGCCAGCCTTGTCATGTTCGATGATGTGAAGCAGATCACGCGTGAAAATTTCCATAAGCTGAATGAGGCTTATCATCCGGATCAGGTATTTATCGAATACAATGGCACATGGGAACTGTCACCGCTGCTGGATCTGGATGCGCCGGATGGATGGACCATTGTCCAGACCTTAACGACAGTGGATGCTTCTACTTACGAGATGTATCTGAATAACATGCGCACCATGATGCTGGAGCAGTTTTTTATCTCGGATGTGGTGATCTTCAACCGCTGTGATGACACGACGCCTAAGGCTCGTTTCCGCCGCAGCGTAAAAGCAAAAAACAGAAAAGCGCAGATTGTCTATGAACGGGCAGATGGCTCACTGGATGAGAATGAAGATGATGAGCTGCCCTATGATATTCATGCGGACTTTTTAGATATTTCAGATGCAGACTATGGTATTTTTTATTTGGATATCATGGATCACCCGAAAAATTATGTAGGGAAAAAGGTGAAATATCTTGCGCTGATTTACAATCCAAAGGGAAAGCTGAAAAGCGGTGTAATGGTGCCCGGACGCTTTGCCATGACCTGCTGCGCGGCAGATATCCAGTTTGTAGGTCTCAAATGCAAATATGACCGGGCGGCAGAGATTCCCCATCGCTCCTGGGCCTGGGTGACAGGGGAAGTCTTTTATGAGTTTGCCATGGAGTACAAGGGCAAGGGACCGGTACTCCATGCGATTGAGGTTGTGCCTGCGGAAAAACCGGAGGATGAGCTGGTTTACTTTTCTTAAGTTTGGAGGATGATGTATGGCAGCTGAAGATTATCTGGCAGCGAGAAAGCTGGCGCAAAAGGCTGCAAGAGCGGCCGTTTCAAAGGGTCAGTATCCCTATCTGCCGGCATTAGAGGAGTTTGTCCCCAGAGATGCGATCTGCGGAGAAGAGCCCATTGGTGTGATTGATATTCCGTTAAACAAAGTGGCCGGTACCCGTACCAGTGCGCGCAAAAATTCCTTTGCGAATAATTTTATGCCTCTGTTAGCGGAGGATACGGAGTTCGCACAAAAATGGAGCAATCTTTATGACGCGCAGATGGAAGAGGGCATCCGTGATCCGATTTTAGCCTATGAGTATATGATGCGCTATTATGTTCAGGAAGGAAATAAGCGTGTCAGTGTACTGAAATTTGTAGAGGCGGCCAGTATTTCTGCCAATGTGATCCGGCTTCTGCCAAAGAAGACTGCTGATCCCCAGGTACAGGTCTACTATGAGTATGTGGATTTTTATGAGGCATCAAAGATCTGTTCCCTGGATTTTTCCACCTCCGGTTCTTACGAGGAGCTGTGCAAATTTTATGATAAAACCTTCAAGCAGCCCTGGACAGATGAGGAGCGTGAGCAGCTGAACAGTGATTTTGCCCGTTTTGAGCGGATTTTTTCGAATATCGGCGGCGCGCGGCTGCGTGTGACTGTGGCTGATGCGTTTTTAGTTTATTTGCGTGTATATGGCAGGGAGGAGCTGCCCTATCGATCCGACTCAGATATTACAAATGAAATGGACCGGATCTGGCATGAGTTTCTGACCCAGGGACAGGATCGTTCCACCAAGCTTTTGCTGGAGCCCTCCGAGACAACAACCACCGCTTCGCTGATCAAAAAGCATCTGCCCTTTTTGGGCAGCTCAGGGAATAAAACGCTGCAGGTGGGATTCGTCTATGGAAAGACCCCTCAGACCTCTGCTTGGACCTATGCCCACGAGCTGGGAAGATTATATCTGGAGAGTGTCTTTGGGGATCAGATTTGCACAAAAACATACTGCCATGCGGATTATGCATTCTCGCCCCTTGATATATTAGAGCAGGCGATCCGTGACGAAAATGAGATTATTTTTACAACGACACCGTATCTGAGTGCTGCCAGCCTCAAGGCTGCAGTTGCTCACCCGGAGATTAAGATTTTAAACTGCTCGACGAATTCGACATATAACAGCATCCGAACCTATTACTGCAGGATGTATGAGCCGAAATTTTTACTTGGTCTGATCGCAGGGGCACTTTGCGGGGAGGAGCGGATCGGATATATTGCAGACTATCCGATTTTTAGCACCATCTCCAATATCAATGCCTTTGCATTAGGGGTAAAAATGGTGAATCCCCATGCCAGAATTCAGCTTGTCTGGTCATCGCAAAAGAGTGATGTTTCACCCCAGGAGCAGCTGGATCCGGCGATCCGGTTTGTCTCTGACAAGGATTTTATCGTTCCGAAGCATCCTGACCGCAGGTTTGGTCTTTATGAGCGCACCGAGGGAGAACCCCGCAGCCTGGCGACGACGGTATGCCACTGGGGCAAATTTTATGAACAGATTCTCCAGGGAATTCGTAACGATACATGGACGATGGATCTGGCTGTCAATCGAAACCGCGCCATCAATTACTGGTGGGGCATGTCAGCAGGTGTGACGGAGCTCATATGCTCGGACAAGCTTCCCACTGAGGTTAGACGGCTGGTGGAGGTTATGACAGGGCTGATCCGAACGGGACAGTTCCGGCTCTTTGATACAAAGCTCATTGACCGTGATGGAATCTGCCGTCAGAACGAAGGCGAGCGCATGAGCTATGAGAAGATTGCAAAGATGGACTGGCTGCTGGAGAATGTGGACGGCAGTATACCGACATTTGGCGAGATGAAGGATGAAGCACTGCCTTTAGTGCTTTTGCAGGGAGAACTGACACCGGACGATAAGGGAGAATAGCCTGGCATGAAGATTTTGACGTTGGCAGATGTAGAATCTAAATTTTTGTGGGAGCATCTGGACATGGATTATCTGAGAAAATTCGACATGATTCTGGCTGCCGGCGATTTGAAGCCGGATTACCTGGAATTTTTGAGCGTTTATGCGCCGTCGGATGTATTGCATGTATTTGGAAACCACGATCATACCCATGGAAAGAAAAGTCCTGGCGGATGCGTCTGTGTAGAAGATCGCATCTATGAATACAAGGGAGTTCGTATCTTGGGTCTTGGGGGAAGTATCCGCTACAAGCCGGGGCCTGACCAATATACGGAAAACGAGATGGAGTGGCGGATTCGGCGTCTTCGCTGGCAGATTCGAAAGCACGGCGGTTTTGATATTCTGCTCACCCATTCGCCGGCCAGAGGTTTAGGCGATGAGGAGGATCCGACCCACCGGGGCTTTGAGTGCCTGAAAAAGCTGTTGGACGATTATCAGCCCAAATATATGGTGCACGGACATGTGCACATGAATTATGGTGTGAATCGGCCGAGGGTGCAGGAGTATGGTTCCACGACGATTATCAATGCTTATGAGAAGTATGAGTTTGAGTATTGAGTGGCCAACGCGTGATACATGATAAAACTGTTGTTTTTTTTGACAAAACATACGGAACTATATTGAAAAAGCATAGGCTTTCTTTTATCATGTTTTATAGAGTCATTTGCGGCAGTAATGGTACGAAATGAGCCGCTGCATTTTCGGATGCGTAAATAAATGAATGGAGGAAAAATTATGTACCAGATCGTAAGAAAAGAGATTTTGGCGGACAAGATCTTCCTGATGGAGGTGAAGGCAGAGCGCTGTGCGAAGGCCTGTCTGCCGGGACAGTTTGTCATTGTGAAGACCGATGAAAAGGGCGAGCGTATTCCACTGACAATCTGTGACTATGACAGAGAGGCAGGTACGGTGACCATTGTTGTACAGGCAGTCGGTGCTTCCACGGAGCGTATGCTCATGAATATTGATAGCATGGAAGCTTTTCAGGATTTTGTAGGTCCTTTGGGATGCCCGTCAGAGCTTTGCATGGAAGAGAATCTGGAAGAGACAAAAAAGAAAAAGATCGTATTTATTGCAGGAGGTCTTGGAACTGCACCGGTATATCCCCAGGTAAAATGGCTGCATGAGCACGGTGTGGATGCAGATGTGATCATGGGATCACGAACCAAGGATCTGCTGTTTTATATGGATGAGATGAAAGCTGTGGCAGGAAACTGCTACATCTGTACCGATGACGGCAGCTTCGGTTTCCACGGCATGGGTACCGCACAGCTGCAGGCACTTTATGATGAGGGCAAGACCTATGATCAGTGCGTAGCCATCGGCCCTATGATCATGATGAAATTCGTCTGCCTGCTGACCAAGCAGTTGGGTATCCCGACTATCGTATCCATGAACCCTATCATGGTAGACGGAACCGGAATGTGCGGTGCATGCCGACTGGTAGTTGGTGATCAAGTGAAGTTTGCATGTGTAGACGGACCGGAGTTCGACGGGCATCTGGTAGATTTTGATCAGGCGATGAAGAGAATGCAGCAGTATAAGACCGAAGAAGGCAGAGCAAAGCTGGCATTAGAAGAAGGCGATACGCATCATGGCGGCTGCGGACATTGTGGAGGTGACAAATAATGGAAGGAATGACAAAAGTACCTGTTCGTGAGCAGGATCCCAAGGTGCGTGCGACCAACTTCGAGGAAGTATGTCTTGGATATAATGAGGAAGAAGCTGTAGAGGAGGCAAAGCGCTGCCTCAATTGTAAAAACCCGCTGTGTGTACAGGGATGTCCGGTATCCATCAATATCCCGGCATTTATCCAGCAGGTAAAAGAGCGTAACTTTGAAGAAGCATATCAGATTATCAGCCAGTCATCTGCGCTGCCGGCTGTATGTGGACGTGTATGCCCCCAGGAGAGCCAGTGTGAAGGCAAATGTATCCGCGGCATCAAGGGGGAGCCGGTATCCATCGGAAAGCTGGAGCGTTTTGTGGCTGACTGGGCTCGTGAAAACGGCATTAAGCCGAAAAAAGCAGAGAAGCTGAATGGACATAAGGTAGCTGTGATCGGTTCCGGCCCTGCAGGTTTGACCTGTGCCGGAGATCTGGCAAAGCTTGGCTATGAGGTGACGATTTTTGAGGCACTGCACGAGGCAGGCGGTGTGCTCAGCTACGGTATTCCGGAGTTCCGTCTTCCCAAGACAAAGGTCGTAGCAGCAGAAGTAGAGAACGTAAAATCCCTGGGTGTGAAGATCGAGACCAACGTAGTCATCGGAAAATCCACCACCATCGATCAGTTAATCGAGGATGAAGGCTTTGAAGCTGTATTTATCGGTTCCGGTGCCGGACTTCCCAGATTTATGGGTATTCCCGGTGAGCAGGCAAACGGCGTATTCTCTGCCAATGAGTTCCTGACCAGAAATAACCTGATGAAAGCCTTCATGGATGGCTATGACACACCGATCTGCCGTGGCAAAAAGGTGGTTGTTGTAGGTGGCGGAAACGTAGCCATGGATGCAGCCAGAACCGCACTTCGTCTCGGCGCAGAGGTACATGTAGTATATCGCCGCAGCGAGGCAGAGCTGCCCGCACGTGTGGAGGAAGTTCATCACGCAAAGGAAGAGGGTATTATCTTTGATCTGCTGCAGAATCCTACCGAGATCCTGGTAGATGACAATGGCTGGGTCAAGGGTATCCGGATCATCAAGATGGAGCTGGGCGAGCCGGATGAATCAGGCAGAAGAAGCCCCATTGAGATCCCCGGATCTGAGTATGAGATCGAGGCAGATACCGTGATCATGTCTCTGGGAACTTCACCGAACCCCTTGATTTCTTCCACGACCAAGGGCTTAGAGACCAACCGCAGAAAATGCATCGTCGCCAGTGAAGATACCGGTGCGACCTCCAAGGAAGGGGTATATGCCGGCGGAGATGCCGTGACAGGTGCAGCAACCGTAATCCTTGCCATGGGAGCAGGCAAAGCTGCAGCAAAGGGAATTGATGAATATCTTTCAAAATAAGGGAATAAAAAAGGGGCTGAATACAGCCCCTTTTTTTATATAGGAAACTACGCTTTTTTATGTTTGACGCCTATCAAGAAAAGGAATAGTATAAAATTACTCAAAGAAAAAAGTATTTACGAGCTTTGAAAGAAACCCATGCTTGTCAAAAAGAAGACCAGAGAAAATTGTATTTGAAAGGCGGGGATGAAATGACAGCAGATGAAGTGATCAAAAATGTTGCAAAATTGTGCAGGGATTTTGAGGCAGAAAAGGTGATTTTATACGGGTCAAGAGCAAAGGGGACAGCCAGAGAGCGCAGTGATATAGATATTGCTGTATCTGGAGTGGAGAACTTTGACGAGCTTGCAGAAAAAGTGGAAAAATTGCCTACACTGTATAGTGTAGATCTACTAAACGCAGATACTTGCAGAAATGAATTGTTATTGGAGGATATAAGGCAATATGGACGAGAAATTTAAAAAACGTTTTCAGTCGTTTTGCAATTCGTTGGATGCTTTGGCGGAGGCTAGACAAAGAGATTTAATGGATTCTTTTGTGCTTAGCGGAACTGGCGCAAAATTCAGTATTACATTTGATCTGGCATGGAAAGTAATGAAAGATATATTGGTGCAGTTCTATGCAATCACGGGATTTGTGGCAGGATCACCGAGAGAGGTGCTGCGAGAGTCTTTTAAGGCAAATTTGATTTCGGATGATGCATGGATGGATATGTTGAAAGTGCGCAATGAACTTGCACATGATTACGATTGCGAAATTGTGAAAGCTCATTGCAACACGATTGTTGAGACGTATATTGATTTGTTTTATGAGTTTGAAGATGTTGTAAAACAAATTTTACAATAGTGATCAGGCAGTCATATTCAATTTTATTCCAAAATACATTCCATCAGCCGGTCGTTCATATCCGGTGACATGATGCAGAAACGAATGTAATGATCATCGAGGAAGGGGAAGGTGGAGCAGTCGCGGATCATCATGCCGCGGCGGATCGCCTTGTCAAACAGCTCATCACTGGTCTGATCCTCCCGCAGCAGCCGCACCAGCAAAAAGTTGGCGGAGGGCTCGTAGACCTTGTAGTCCTTGTGTTTTGTCAGCATCTGGTACATGCGCTCTCGTTCTGAGGAGATAAGGGCACGGGTCTGCTCTACATAGTCCTGATCCGTAAACATGATCTCGCCGGCGATGGCGGCCAGGGAGCTGATGCTCCAGGGATTTTGTCTGGTGCTGATATTTTTCAGCAGATCGCGGTTGCCGGTGATGGCATAGCCGAGACGCAGTCCCGGTGCAGCAAAGAACTTGCTGGTGCCCCGAAGAATGATCAGATTATCATAGTATTTGGTCAGCGGGACAGCACTGACCTTGGACACGTCTGCCGCAAATTCCACATAGGTTTCATCTATCATTACAAAAATGCCATGCTCCTTGCAGGCGTCGAGAATGCAGCGCATCTGTTTGGTATGAATGCATGTGCTGGTGGGATTGTTGGGATTGCAGATAATGAGCATATCAATGGATTCGTTGAGCCGTGGAATAAAATCCTCCGGCTGCAGGCGAAAACCATTGGCTTCTCGCAGCGGATAGTAGATGGTGGTACCGCCGCACAGCTTCACCTCCCGCTCGTATTCGGAGTATGTGGGACCGATGATCATGGCTTTTTTCGGATGCTCCAGCTGAATGATCAGGGAGATCAGCTCGGTTGATCCGTTGCCGACGAGAATCTGCCACATATCGGCACCTACATAATCACCGATGCAGCTGCGAAGGGATGTATATTCGCGATCCGGATAGGTCGTGATAGCGTCTATGTGCGAGGCCAGGGTCTCCCGAAGCTTTGGTGAAATGCCAAGTGGATTGACATTTGCAGAAAAGCTGGTGATCTCTTCTTTACGTATTCCATAGATTTTTTCTATTTTTTCTAAATCACTGCCGTGAAAGTGTTCCTTTGGTGTGAGCTTTGGTTCATTCGATGCCACGATTCTGCCGCCTCCCGATTCGAAAATGATGATTGCGTACAACTACTAAATATTGTATAATTTTCCTTAAAGTATACCACAACTATAGGTAAATACAAGGCATAATCACAGGTGTTGACGTGTATAAAAGAATCGAACAGCTGGCAGAGGGAAAAGTAAATATGGAGGTGCCGGGACTGGTTGTATCACCGGATCAGATCCGTCTGGAGCCGGTGGAGGGAGTCATAACAAGCGGCTCTTTTACCATCGAGGGCATGCACCATGCAAGGATCAAGGGAGTGGTTTCTTCCAGTGATCTTCGCATGGAGATAAAAAATCCCCAGTTCCAGGGCCAGTGCGGAGAGATTTCCTATGAGTTTCATGGGGAGCATATGCTGGAGGGCGAGGTCGCTTCCGGCACATTTTTTATCATCAGCAATGGTGGCGAATACCAGCTGCCCTGGTCTGTGACAGTCAAGCGGCTTTATGCGGAGACCTCCATTGGCCGGATCACCAATCTGGATGAGTTTGTCCGCCTCTACAAGACCAATTGGAGAGAGAGCATCCATGTATTTTCCGCACCTGCTTTTCGCGGATTGCTGGGTTCGGTCAGTGAACAGCTGTATGGGCGGTTGCTCTCCAAGCGGCCTGTGACCCGCCTGTGTATCGAACAGTTTTTGATTGCCTGTGCAAAAAAAGATCCTGTTTCGGTTACCATCTCTTCCCATGAGCAGACACATCTGCACCTATCGGAGCCGGTGGAGGAGTCCCTGACGCTTTCCCGGGATGGTTGGGGCTACACGGAACTTCTTGTATCCAGTGATGCACCATTTCTGGTGCCGGAAAAGGAATCCATCTGCAGTGATGATTTTAATGGAAATCATCTGACATTTCGTTATCGGATTTATCCAAATAAAATGCATGCAGGCAACAATTATGCGCGTTTGATTTTTAAAAATCCCCTGCAGCAGGAGATCTGTGAGATCACAGCCGTCAAACAGACCCTACTTGACTTGGAAGGCGAAGATGCGCGAAGGATTAAAAGAGAAAATCTACAGCTCGCCCGTGACTATGAGCGGTATTTAACCGGAGCCCTGGTGACAGGGGAATGGGCGAAGCGTACGACCCAGTGCCTGCAGGAGCGAAAAGAGCGGGGCGAGCAGTCAGATATGGATATGCTCTGGTGCGCCTATGCATATCTATGCAACAAGCAGCTCCAGGAAGCGGCATGGATTTTAGATGAATATCACCACAGGAAAAAAGAAGAGACCAGCAGAGAGTGGGCTTTTTTCCTCTACCTTTGTACTTTGACGGAAAAAGAGCCGAAGGTATTGCAGCGGCTGCATGAGAACATTCGTGAGCTTTACCGCCATATGCATACCGATCCCTGGCTGCGGTTTGTGATCATGCAGATCGCAGATCATTCCGGATCTGTGGCTTCCAAGCAGCTAAGGCTTATGGAGCAGTGGTTTCTGCAGGGACTGCACAGCCCGTATTTGTATTTTTTCGCAGCGCAGCTCTATAAAAAAGAGCCCTATCTGCTGCTGCAGCTGGGAGCCTTTGAGCTGCAGGTGCTGCATTATGCTTCCAGGCATGGGCAGCTGACAGAGGATCTGAGCCGTCAGATTGTGCGCCGGGCGGCAGCCATGCATACCTATAGCCGTTTGCTGGATGGGATTTTGCAGGCCTGCTATGAGGCCTATCCCCAGGAGGAGATGCTGGCAGGTGTATGTGCCTACCGGATCAAGGGCGCCCGTTTAGATGCAGCTACTCATGACTGGTATGAGCTGGCGATTGAGCATGATCTTCAGATTACAGGATTGTACGAGGCATTTATGGCTTCTCTGGATCCGAAGGATGTCCGTCCGCTGCCCAAGTCAGTCCTGTTATATTTTCAATATTCCAACCATCTGAGTGATCAGCAGAAGGCACTCCTTTATGTCAGTGTCATCGCCCACAAGGAGGAACAGCCGCTTTTATATGAGCGATATATTCCCATCATGCTGGATTTTACAAAGCAGGAAATATTCGCCGGACATATGGATGACAATCTGGCAATTCTTTATGGGCATTTTTTAGACAGACTGCCATTTACAAAGGAGCTGGCCCAGGCTTTGGCCGGGATCCTGTATGTGAATCAGTTCAGCTGTCCTCAGGATTCCTTTACCCATGTGATCGTTCAGCAGGAACATTTAAAGCATGAGCAGGTTGTGCCCATTGTAAAACATCAGGCATACGTATCCATTTTGCCTGGAAATTATGTATTATTGCTGCAGGATGCTTCAGGCGTCCGTTATGCACTGCCGACGGACGCCCAGATGGTACGTCTGTTAAATCCCGGCAGATATATCCGAAAGTGCTTAGAACAGGCACCGGAGGAGCTTTCCTATGTGCTGCATCACATGAACGGCAAGACAAAACTATTGCATATGGATGCCCAGATGGCGGATTATGTGCGGACACTTGTGCGCTCCGAGGCGGTATCGGATGAATATAAGAGACGGATCAGCCCCGGATTTTTAGAATATTGCCGCGGCGAGGGCTTTGCAGGAGATATTCGGGATTATTTAAAAAAGATTGATTTTGGCAGTCTGCCCCGGAGTGCCAAGGATTTGTATCTGGAATCACTGATCGGACTTCATATGTATGGGGAAGCATGGACGTTTTTGATTTCCTACGGGATGGGAAAACTATCCATTTCCAGTCTGCAGGAGCTTGTGCTGCATCAGCTGCAGAAACAGCAGTTGATAGAAGAAGAGCATTTGCTTTATTTTACCCTGCAGTGTTTTCTCGGCGGCAGCCGTGTGCGCCAGGTACTGGAATATCTGTGCACCTACTACCAGGGACCGATTGTGGGGATGATACAGCTGTGGCATGAG
Organism: Moraxellaceae bacterium; assembly: GCA_963645455.1. Classification (GTDB taxonomy): domain Bacteria; phylum Bacillota; class Clostridia; order Lachnospirales; family Lachnospiraceae; genus W0P33-017. The sequence goes on from CAVITM010000004.1 coordinate 19,598, forward strand.
TCTACGGCACAGGGGATTACCTGCACAGAGCTAGAAGAACGAATCCTGCTGCAGGCCATGTTTACCTCGGCTCTTACGCCGGATATCCAAAAAATATTTGCAAGCTACGCTGCGGATCATGGAAGAGAGCAGATCTGCAGGGCATATCTGACTTATATTTCCTATGAGTCCTTTGTGCTGCAAAGCCCTATGGAGCCGCAGATGTATGGATATCTGGAGCAGCATGTGCTGGGGAAAAAACAGACGAATCCTTATATGCGGCTGGCACTTTTGTCACATTTTTCAACGCTGGAGACATTGACGACAGTGCAGGAGCGCTTTGTGGATGAGCAGCTGGAACAGTTTATGGAGCAGGGGCAGATTTTTTCCTGCTTTTTGCAGATGCCGGATGCACAGCTGGTGAGACACCATCTGTATGACCGCTATGTAGTAGAATATCGCCGTTCCATGCCTGATTCAAAGGTGTGGATTCATTACCGGGTGAAGGGTGAAAATACTGCTTTTATACAGGAAGAGCTTTCACCGGTGCTGGCAGATATCTGCCTGTGGAACCATAGGCTTTTTGGCGGCGAGCAGCTGGAATATTATATTTCCGAAAAAAGTGAGCGTATGGAGACCATCACCGAGAGTCATGTGGCAAAGTCTGCATGGCATGCATCAGAATCAGGCAATGCTTATGCAAGGCTATCCCGGATGATTGCCCTTGCACAGACTGATGATCATCAGGCGCTTCAGACACAGATGAAAGAATATCAGGTTTATGAATGCCTGATGGATAAGCTGTTTCGGGTACGGTAAATGAATGAGGTTTTGAGGCATGGCTGAGACGTTTGAAAAAAAATTATATGTGGGGATTGACCTGGATGGAGATGCTGCCATGGTGAGCTTTTCCTACGGAAATGAAGAACCCCAGACCGTCAGTCCTCTGGCCGGCAGTGAGATTTTTTCCATTCCCATGGCAGTGGCACTTCGAAAGGATGGAAGCTGGGCCTATGGAGAAGAAGCGAGGCGCATCGCCCAGGCCGGGGTTGGCACGCTGGTGGATCAGCTGCTTGTCCGGGCATTAAATGGAGAACAGGTGACACTGGGAGAGCATGTATTTTCGCTTACGGAGCTGTTGGCACGTTTTTTAAAAAAGCTTGTGTCCATGGCAGGCCGTCTGGGGCCAAAAGCATCCCTGGAATGTCTTGTTCTGACCACAGGTCGGCTGGATGAGCCCATGATCCGGCTATTGCAGACATGCGTCAGTTTCATGGAGCTTCCGGCAGAAAAGGTACATCTGATAGACCACAAGGACAGCTTTTTTTATTACGGAACACATCAGCCTCCAGAGCTTTCGACCCATGATATTGGTTTGTTTGACTGTGACAGGGAAGGAATTCACTTCTGGTGTCTGCAAAAAGAGCAGCCCACAAAGCCCCAGCTGATGAATATCCGGGAGGAACATTACGGCTTTGATCTGCAGCAGGCGGATGAGATTTTTGCACACCTGATTCCCCAGGCCTTCGGCAAGCAGATTATATCCAGTGTGTATCTTGTGGGAGATGAATTTTCCGGTGGATGGATGAAGCAGTCACTGCAGCTGCTTTGCCAGGGACGCAGGGTATTTTTAGGAAAAAATCTGTTTTCCAAGGGAGCCTGCTTCGCAGCCATGTCTCTATCCGATTCTCATCCGGCAAAATATATTTATTTCGGGACACATACAATCAAATGCAATGTCAGCCTCAAAGTCTATGAGCGGGGCGACATGTCTTTTTTTACACTGATTACGGCAGGAAAGCCCTGGTATGAGGGAAGCTGCAGCGCAGAGCTGATCCTTGACGGCACGCCCACGGTGGATTTCTGGATCCAGCAGCCCTTTGACAGACAGGCACGCATCGAATCCGTGGAGCTGGCTGCATTGCCCCAGAGGAAAAATAAGACAACACGAATCCGCATCGATGCAGTTCCTACCTCAGATCATGAGGTGAAGCTGACGCTGACGGATCTTGGATTTGGAGAGCTGGTTCCGGGCACCGGTAAAAAATGGGAATATCTGCTTTGTTTATAGACCAGTGGTTTGAGATGGGAAAGAGCGTTTATGGGACAGTTGATCTTATGTAGAATACCGATGGCTAAGGAGCCTTATGCCATTGGGAGTGGACATGTAAATATCTATTCGCTGGAGGAGCTGATGTATTATGTGCAGTCGGCTCATATCGTGACCCGCGAGGATTTTATGAATGAGACCTTCATTGACTGGATCGAAGGGTCACTGAAGCTTCCAAAGCTGGCGGTGCTGTTGCGTGAAAAGTTAAAGGAGCAATCCGGGCTAAAGGATTTTTTTGTACCCATCGAGGCGGCAAACGGCTATTTGACCACCAGCGAATTACAGATTTTAAATGCCCAGTTAGAAAAATATGATCATTTAAGCGGCCTGGAGGCAAAAAAACTCTACGCCGATCAGTTTATGCAGCAGCATAGCTATGTGGGTGCCATTCATGCATACCAAAAGCTTTTGAATGATCCGGCGGTGATCCAAAAACAAGGGGATGTGGCAGGAGATATCTGGAGCAATTTGGGCTGTGCCTATGCAAGACTGCAGGATTTTAAAGAAGCGGTGGACTGCTTTTCGAGAGGTTATCTGTTGAACCACCGGATGGAAACGCTGCAGGAGGCTGTGGATGCAGCCTGCCTGTCCGGGGACGAAAGCCTTTATGAGCAGTTGTCCTCCCGGTTCGCTGTCAATGCGGCCCAGATCACGGCAGAGCGTGTTCATATGGAACAGCTGCTGGAACAGACACGGGCTCTTCGTATCGAAGCACTGCCGCAGGAGACGCTTTTTACCTGGCTGGATGACTATAAAAGCCGGTGTGAATAAACCGAAGTGCCATAGGAGGAATGAAAATTGGAAACACATACCCATAGATTAGAAGACGGAACAGTCATTACCCATACACATGAAGCTGGAGAGCCCCATGCCCACACCCATGATCCCAAGGAGGTTCGCCTGATCGTGAATCGGTTGGCCAAGGCCATCGGCCATCTGGAATCTGTCAAGCGGATGGTGGAGGATGGCAAGGACTGCTCTGAGGTTCTGATTCAGCTGGCGGCGGTGAAAGCAGCACTGAACAATACCGGAAAAGTCATCTTAAAACAGCACATTTCCCACTGTATTGTGGACGCGGTGGAGACAGGAGATGAGGAAGCAATTGACCATTTAAATGAGGCCATTGACCGCTTGTTATAAATTTATCAAAATTTTATTTTTTCTTGTTAAACTATTAACATTTTAAAAAATATAGTTTATAATAAGACTCGATTTTTGAAAAAAAGATGGTCGATGCAGACCGAAAGGAGTAACAGTTATGAACCTCATCCCGTTCCTTATCTGCTTCCCGTTTGTGGCAGCCTTGTTGATGTATTTCATAAGGAATAACAAAATTCGTAACAGCGTGGCCTACGTCTCTGTCGGTGTGATTATGCTCACCGTGATCTGTCTTTTGGTGGATTTCCTGTCAAAAGGTGGAGAGACACAGACGTTCCTCGTCGAGAGCAAGCTGGTAGAGACAGTGATCTTGCTTTTTGAGATTGTCCTGATGCTTTTAGTGACATATCTTTGCTTTAAGTACAAAAAGCCACTGATCAGTATCCTTTCTATCGTCCAGACACTTCTGATCGTCTGGCTGGAGAAATGCGGACCTGCTTACGAGGAAACACCCCAGATCATGGTGGATCGCCTCTCCATTCTAATGATTGTAATCGTTGCATTTATCGGCGGTCTGATTACAATCTATGCAGTTGGTTATATGCATGGCTATCATCACTATCATACAGAATTCCCCGATCGCAGATATTATTTCTTTGCTTTGATCTTTATATTTTTAGGCGCCATGTTTGGACTGGTGCTTTCAAAGAGTATGCTTTGGATGGATTTTTTCTGGGAGATCACCAGTATCTGCTCCTTCCTGCTGATTGGATATACAAAGACAGAGGAGGCAATCAACAATTCCTTCCGTGCCCTTTGGATGAACCTGTTAGGTGGTCTGATGTTGGCTATCGGTATCGCATGTTCTATCTATGAGATGGGTACCGTGGATTTACAGACCATTGTGGGTGGAAGCCTGACCATTCCTATTGCCTGCTTCGCATTTGCTGCCCTGACCAAGTCTGCCCAGCTGCCGTTTTCACCCTGGCTGCTTGGAGCCATGGTAGCTCCGACTCCGTCCTCTGCATTGCTGCATAGTGCAACCATGGTCAAGGCCGGTGTTTATCTGCTGTTTCGTCTGTCACCGGCCTTGTTTGGTACTATGACCGGTACCATGGTCAGCTTTATCGGCGGATTAACATTCTTCCTGACATCCCTGCTTGCCATCTCCAGATCAGACGCAAAGGCAGTGCTGGCTTGTTCAACGCTTTCCAACCTTGGTTTGATTGTGGCCTGTGCCGGTGTCGGTATGCAGGAAACGATCTGGGCCGCAGTTTATCTGCTTATTTTCCATGCGGTGAGCAAGGCTATGATGTTCCAGGATGTGGGCGCCGTAGAAAACTCTCTGCACAGCCGTAATATTGAGAATATGCAGGGATTGATTTATCGTCTGCCTCACCTGGCATTTATCATGCTGATCGGTATCGCAGGCATGTATCTGGCACCCTTTGGTATGCTGATCGCAAAGTGGGCAGCCTTCCGTGCATTTGTAGATGCAAGCAATCCGCTGCTGATTATGTTTATCGCCTTCGGTAGTGCTACCACGATGTTTTATTGGACCAAATGGATGGCAAAGATCATCGGACCGCCTCGTGTAGACAAGCCGCTTCGCGATGTGACAAAGAAAAATGAGTATGCATCTCTGGACATTCATGTGGTATTCATGATCGTTATCTGTATGCTGTGTATTCCTATGTCAAAGTATATCGTTTCGCCCATCGAGGTCAATCTGTTTGGCAGTGCGAAAACCACACTGGACAGCGCAGATATTTTAGTGATGCTGATCTTACTGATCGCCATCGTCGTGCTTCCCTTTGTATGCTACTTTGGAACCAAGCGTCATAAGAGAAAGCATGTCATTTCATATATGAACGGTGTCAATGCCGGAGACAACAAGAACTTCATCGACTCCTTCGGTGAGGAAAAACCGCTCTATACGGCGAACTGGTATATGATGGACTATCTGTCAACAGGCAAACTGATGATTCCAAGCATAATCCTCAGTGCAGCTGTACTGATCATTATGATGTGCCTGATCATAGGAGGTGCGGTAACATGGATGTAAACCAGATGATATGTTTAATTTTATATGTTGTATTCGCACCGTTTATTGGAGGCCTTTTAGATGGTGTAGACCGGAAGCTTTCTGCACGTATGCAGGGCAGAAAGGGCCCCAGTATTTTCCAGCCCTTTTACGATGTGATCAAGCTTTTCCAGAAGGAGCCCCTGGTTGTAAAGCGCTCCCAGACCTTCCTTGTAATGACTTATTTCTTATTTATGATCATTACAGGCGGACTGTTTTTCGCAGGAATGGATTTACTGATCTGTTTCTTTGCGCTGACGACTTGTGCCATGTTTTTAGTACTGGCCGCTTCCTTTACCCATTCGCCCTACGCATCCATCGGATGCCAGAGAGAGCTGCTGCAGATGATGGCTTATGAGCCCATGGTACTGTTGACTGCCGTAGGATTTTACGTAGCCACCGGCACCTTTTACGTCGAGGATATTGTTCAGGCGAATACCAGTGCGGTTGCATACCTTCCGGGTATATTTGTTGGATTTTTATTTATCCTGACCATCAAAATGCGCAAGTCTCCCTTTGATCTGTCAACAGCGCATCATGCGCATCAGGAAGTTGTTCGTGGTATTACCCAGGAGATGGTTGGTTCAAACCTGGCATTGATTAACCTGGCTGAATGGTATGAGGTGGTATTCCTCTTAGGAGTAGTGGCACTCTTTATCATCAACAGCAATCCCATCAGCTATCTGGTGGCCGTGGTGGTGATTCTGGCAGCATATTTTCTGGAGATTTTGATTGATAACACATGCGCACGTGTGAACTGGAAGGTGCTGCTTGTGAGCACCTGGGCAGTGACACTGATCGCAGGCGGAATCAATATTACAATTTTAGTGCTGATGCAGCGATAGGAGGAGAAAAATGGCAAACGTAGCGAGATCACCGTGGCTGTTGCACTATGACGGAAGCAGCTGCAACGGATGTGACATAGAGGTTTTGGCATGCCTGACACCGGTATATGATGCGGAGCGCTTCGGAATCGTCAATACCGGCAATCCCATGCATGCAGATATTCTGCTGATCACCGGCGGAATCAATTCACAGAACGCATCAGTGGTAGAACAGATTTACAATCAGATGCCCAATCCCAAGGTGGTATGTGCAGTAGGAACCTGTGCATGTACCGGCGGCGTATTCAAGGACTGCTACAATATCAAGGGCGGTGCGGATACGGTGATTCCGGTGGATATTTATGTACCGGGCTGTGCGGCAAGACCCCAGTCCATCATCGATGGAATTGTCCAGGCTGTTGCGCTGTTCCAGCAAAAGCATGAAGCGATGAAGTCACAAAAATCAGACAAATAGAAGGGAGAGTTATAATGGCAGATACAGGCTGTGAACTGATTCCCGTGGACATGGGATCGTTCATTATGAAGGTCATGGAAATGAAGGCGAATGAATATCGCCTGATGCAGGCACATGCCGTAACCATCGAAAACGGCTATGAGTTGAGCTATACCTTTGGAAAGGATTATGAGTGGGTCTCTCTTCGTCTGGTGGTTGATGAGAATGAGGAGGTTCCCAGCATTACAAATATTTATGATGCCGCCTTTTTATATGAGAATGAGATGGCAGAGCTGTTTGGTGTGAAAATAAAAATGATTTCGGTTGATTATCACGACAAGCTGTATCGGATCGATGATGTGACACCGATGAAATCTATCTAGGAGGTTTAGGCGATTATGGCAAGCAAAAAAAGTGTGGTTCCTTTTGGACCACAGCATCCCGTATTACCGGAGCCGATTCATCTGGACCTCGTGCTGGATGATGAGCGTGTAGTTGAGGCAATTCCTTCCATTGGATTTGTACACCGCGGACTGGAATCCCTGGTAAAAAAGAAAGATTTTAAGGAAATGCAGTATGTTGTGGAGCGTACCTGCGGTATTTGCAGCTTTATGCACGGCATGACCTATTGCGAGACCATCGAGCATATGATGGAGATCGAGGTGCCCGCCCGGGGTCGTTATCTTCGTACCATCTGGTGCGAGATGAGCAGACTTCATTCACATATGCTGTGGCTTGGTCTTCTGGCTGATGGCTTTGGCTTTGAGAGCCTGTTTTATCAGTGCTGGCGTATGAGAGAGCAGATCTTAGATATGTTTGAGCAGTCTACCGGCGGCCGCGTGATCTTTTCGGTCAACGCACCGGGCGGTGTTTTAAAGGATATGCCCTCCGATATGCTCCATGCATTTGTTGAAAAATTAAATGGCTTTGAGACGGATCTTCGAAAGATCGCAAAGACCTTTTTGAATGATTATACGGTACAGACCCGTCTGAGAAATGTGGGTATTCTGACCAAACAGCAGGCTCATGATTTAGGTGCCTGCGGACCGATGCTTCGCGCCAGCGGCATCGCAAGAGATACGAGAAAATTAGGATATGCCGCTTACGGCGATCTTGATTTTGATATTATTACTAGTGATGACTGTGATTCCTATGCACGCTGTGAGGTGCGTATTCAGGAAATGTATCAGTCCATTGCGCTGATCCGCCAGGCTGTGGACAAGATTCCACAGGGCGATATCGCCGTTCCCGTCAAGGGCAATCCCAGCGGAGAATATTTCATGCGCGTAGAACAACCGAGAGGAGAGGCTATCTATTATGCAAAAGGCAACGGAACGAAATTCTTGGATCGGATTCGTATCCGCACCCCTACCTTTGCCAATATCCCGGCCTTGCTTAAGACGTTAGAGGGATGCCAGTTTGCAGATGTGCCCCTTTTGATTTTAACGATTGATCCCTGTATCAGTTGTACCGAGCGATAGGAGGAAATGAGAAATGTCTAAATTTATGCCCTTTGCGGGAACCGTATTAAAAAATCTCTTTTCCAAGCCGGTGACGACATCCTATCCGGCACAGCCTGCGGTCTATCCGGAGCGCAGCCGTGGTCATATAGAGATCGATATTTCCCAGTGTGTGCTGTGTGGTCTTTGCAGCCGCAGCTGTCCGCCCCGGGCCATCGAGGTAGACCGGGCAGGCAGCAAGTGGACGATCAACCGGTTTGACTGTGTACAGTGCGGCTATTGCGTACAGGTTTGTCCGAAGAAGTGCTTAACCATCGTTCCCGGCTACCAGACACCTGGCGATGAGAAAAAAGAAGCAGTCTATGAAAAGCCTGTAGAAGAGAAAAATGAGACACCTGCCGGTGGCAAGCCGGTACCGAATCTGGATCTTTGCGTATATTGTACACTTTGTGCAAAGAAATGCCCTCAGGAGGCCATCGCAGTTGATCGTGCTTCCAAGAGCTGGCAGCTGACGGAAGAAAAGTGTGTCGGCTGTGGACTTTGTGCATCAAACTGCCCGAAAAAATGTATTGAGATGAAGTAGGTATAAAAAATGTGTGTGGCTTTACCCGGAAAAGTAGTAGAGATTTATGAAAAGGATGCTTTAGTGGATTTTAACGGCAACCGTGTGCGAGCCATCGCAGGACTTGTGCCCATTGCGGTAGGAGATTATGTGCTTGTGCATGCGGGCTGTATTCTTCAAAAGCTCTCCAGCGGGGAAGCACAGGATATGATCGATTTATTTAAGGAAATAGAAAATACATGACAGAACATCCAAACATGGCAAAGATCAAAGAATGGTTAGCAGCGTATGACGGACCGGACATCTCCATTATGGAGGTGTGCGGCAGTCATACTGCTGCTATTTCTAAATATGGGATCAGTGGACTCCTTTCTCCGAAGCTGCATCTGATCAGCGGTCCGGGATGCCCGGTCTGTGTGACACCGACTGCTTATATTGACCGGTTGATTGACCTTTCCCTTGAAGACGATAGCTATGTAGTGACCTTCGGGGATCTGCTGCGGGTACCGGGCAGTGAGCGCAGCCTGTCCGATGCGAAAAGTGATGGTGCGAAGGTCACCATGGTCTATTCGCCTATGGAGATACTTTCCCTGGCCAAGGCACATCCGGACAGAAATTATCTATTTGCGGCAGTGGGCTTCGAGACAACGGCTCCGGTCTATGCACTGCTGCTTTCACAGCTTGTCGAGGAGAATATAAAAAATGTCAGGCTTCTGACGGCATTAAAGACCATGCCCCAGGTTATCGCTTGGCTGTGCGAGGCAGGAAGCGGCATTGATGGCTTTCTTGCACCGGGACATGTGTCGGCTGTGACCGGCTTCAAGCTTTTTGAACCCCTGGCGAGGCGTTACGGCGTGCCCTTTGGTGTGGCAGGCTTTGGCGATCAGGAGCTTTTGTTGGCTGTCTATGGTACGTTTCGGGCGGCAGTGCGCTGCAAGACGGAGGGCGCCCCTGCAGAAGTGAAAAATTATTATCCCTCGGTGGTGACCTATGAAGGCAATGAAACAGCAAAACGCCTGGTAGATCAGTATTTTCGGCCTGCTGATGCAGTGTGGCGCGGGATGGGCAATATTCCTGCTTCCGGCCGGCTGCTTCGGGAAGAATATATGGGTTTCGATGCCGGCAGCGCCTGGCTTTCTGAGGATCATAAGAAAAATCAGGCCTGCCGGTGTGATCAGGTGCTGATGGGACGCTCGCTTCCCGGAGATTGTCCGCTGTTTGGAACAGTCTGTACTCCCTTAAATCCCCAGGGGGCATGTATGGTGTCCGAGGAGGGCAGCTGTCATCAATACCTGATGCATCATCGAACCAGATAAGGAGAAGGACATGAAGATAACAATGGCTCACGGAAGTGGCGGACGTGCCACAGGTGATTTGATCTCAGAGGTATTCGCGCAGGCATTTGACAATCCGGTGCTGAAAGCGATGGAGGATGCGGCGGTAGTACCTGCCAGTGCGCAGATTGCCATGACTACAGACAGCTTTGTGGTGGATCCTATTATTTTTCCCGGTGGAGATATCGGAAGACTCTCCGTCTGCGGCACAGTCAATGACTTGCTTATGCGAGGCGCAAAGCCGCAATATCTTACCTGCGGGTTTGTGCTGCAGGAGGGTCTTGAGGTGGAACTGCTGCAAAAGATTGTGGATTCTTTTGCAAGGACGGCCCGTGAAGCAGGTGTGCAGGTCGTAGCCGGAGATACAAAAGTGATCGAGGCAGGTGGAATGAGCGGCGGACTTATCATCAATACGGCAGGCGTTGGTTTTGTGCCCCAGGATTGCTCCATCAGTGCCGGCAATGCCCGCCCCGGTGATGCGATTTTGGTATCCGGCAATCTGGGGGATCATCATGCAGCGATTTTATCCAGTCGGCTTGGAATTGACAATTCGATTCAAAGTGACTGTGCACCGCTTGGTGAACTGGTATCTGCATTATTAGATGCCGGCATCCAGGTGCATTGTCTGCGGGATGTGACCCGTGGAGGCCTGGCTACCGTATTAAAGGAGCTGGCGGAGCAGTCGGCTGTTACCATGGAGCTTCAGGAACAGCTGCTTCCGGTGAATGCCCAGGTGGGAGATTTTTGTGGCCTGATGGGACTGGATCCTCTCTATATGGGAAATGAGGGCAAGCTGGTGGCCATCGTGGACGGAGCAGATGCGGCCCGTGCAAAGGAACTTTTGGCAGGGTGCACTTACGGACGGGATGCGGCACTGATCGGGACTGTCACAGACGTGAAACCCGGCACAGCATTGATTCATACAAATATCGGCGGAATCCGTGAGCTGGACGTACTTTACGGCGAGGGACTGCCCCGGATTTGTTAATAAAAGTCGGAGGAACTACATGCAATATCAATTTAGCCAGTCGCAGCGCACCGCGATTACGCAGGGTGACGGCGCGACCCTTGTACTGGCAGGTCCCGGCTCCGGCAAGACCTCCGTCATTACAGGAAGACTCATGTATCTGATCAGGGAACGGAAGATTCGCCCTGATCAGATTCTGGTGATTACTTTTACCAGGGCTGCCGCAGGCGAGATGCGGCAGCGCTTTCAAAAACTGTGTGGGGAGCGCCTGCCGGTGCAGTTTGGCACCTTCCATGCCATCTTTTTTTCAATTCTAAAGCATGCCTATCATTATCGTGCAGATCAGATCATTACCCCTGAATGGAAGTATGCGTTTTTACGTGAAATATTAGCCAGTGACCGGTTGACGGAGGAGGAATGTCAGGAGCTTATGGATAATCTCTTGGCAGAGATCAGTGCCGTAAAAAATGAACAGCTGGATCTGACGCACTATTATGCCAAATGCTGCGGCAGTGAACGTTTTCGCGAGATCTACAGCGCCTATGAAAAAAAGCTTCGTGAAAATAAATGGATCGATTTTGATGACATGCTTGGTCTGACTTATGAGCTGTTAACGCAGCGACAGGATCACTTGAAGGTATGGCAAAGCCGGTTTCGCTATATTTTGGTGGATGAGGTACAGGATATGAACCGGCTGCAGTATGAGATTCTGCGTTTACTGGCAGCACCGGAAAACGAGCTGTTTTTTGTGGGGGATGATGATCAGTCCATTTATCAGTTCCGTGGAGCCAGACCGGAGCTGATGCGCAGCTTTATCAATGATTATGCAAATGCAAAGCAATTATACTTAAAGGAAAATTACCGTTGTGGAGAGGAGATTGTGGCAAAGGCAGCCAATCTGATCTCCCATAACAAAAACCGGTTTGAAAAACAGATCACTGCTGCCAGTGGAAGAAAGGGAGAGGTACATGTGGAGGAGTTTTCCTCTACGCTGCTGGAAAACCGGGCGATTCTTGAAAAGCTTCGGGAACGCCATGCGAAGGGTGTTGGCTTTTCGGATATGGCGGTGCTTTTTCGGACGAACCGTCAGTCCGGATATCTTCTGGAGCTTTTGACGAGAGAGGGAATTCCTTTTTTTGCCAGGGAGCGGGTGCCGATTCTGTATGATCACTGGATTGCCAGGGACATCTGCGCCTATTTAAAGCTTGCGGCAGGAGACCGGTCCCGCAGCACCTTTTTGCAGATTATGAACCGGCCGGTGCGGTATTTGAGCAGAGATGTGCTGGACCAGCCTCAGGTGGATCTGGACAGCTGGGAGGCGATTTATGAGGAGCAGCCCTGGATTGCCAGACGGATCGCACAGCTGGCGGAGGATCTTGCGGTTTTATCCCATATGGGACCCTTTGCGGCCATGAATTATGTGCGAAAAGGAATCGGCTATGAGGAGTTTGTCTTAGAATATGCAAAAACCCATGGTCAGGATGCAGAGGCATTGCTCTCAGTAGTGGATGAGCTGCAGCAGTCGGCCGTGGGCTTTGGATCTATCGGAGAGTGGCAGGAGCATGTGGCCGCTTACCGGCTTCGCATGCAGGAGGAGCTGAAAAAAGGAAACAGGGAAAACACGAAGGAAGGTGTACAGATTCTGACGCTGCACGGTGCAAAGGGATTGGAGTTTGATTCGGTATGGCTTCCGCAGCTGCTGGAGGGACAGCTTCCATATAAAAAGGCTGTGCTGGAAGCAGATATCGAAGAAGAACGCAGACTGCTTTATGTAGGCATGACCCGGGCGAAAAACTGCCTGTATTTATCACACAGTAAAGTATTGTATAATAAAAATACCGCAGCTTCCAGATTCTTACAGGAACTGGGTGCTGCGGCAGTTGTTGAGGCAACAGAGAAGATTAAGGGAGCTGGTTGAACTCCTGCTCGTCTAAGTATTCGTCAAAGCGCTCGGATACTTTTTCAAATTCTTCTTCCGTCTCGATGTTTTCCAGTGAAGGGGAGCCATCCTCATCCTCGAAATAACGGTAGATGTATACTTCCCCTTCCTCCATAGGCTCGTCGTTTTCATCAACGGGAACCAGGACGATATAATCCTGTTCCTCCACCTCTAGAATGGTGAGAATCGCGCATTCTACGGTGGTTCCGTCATCTAAATCCAGCGTGACACGGTAATCATCCGGGTCATCATCCAAATCGATGTCAAAGATTTCATTTTCACTCATATGCCTTCCTCCTGTGACTGCTGTTCGCGTGTGTATCGTCATTATATTTTAAAATAGCCTGCAGTGTCAAGGGATGACGAAAGGTGAAAGAAAATATATGCAAATTTAGTCGAAACTGGTATAATGACTAAAGACTAAAAGAAGGCGGAAAAAAGATGAAAGAACAGATCGTAGAAGGAAATTATGACAGATTCGGTGCCTCCAGGCTGGCAGATGGAATCTGTTTTACGTTTGAATGTGAAAAGGAGTCAGCCTGTGCCGTGCGTCTGTATGAGAGACATGGGCGCAAAGGTGCACCTGCATATCGGGATATTTGTGTGCCCCAGGCTTATTGTGTTGGGGCGGTGCGCTCCATCTGTATTCGGGGAATGCAGCCGGAGCGGTATGATTATAACTACGTGATCGACGGCACGGAGGTGGTGGATCCTTTTGCCGGGCGTATTGTCGGACGGGAACGGTGGGCAGATCCCAAAAGAATGGATACAGATCAGCCCATCAGAAGCGGCTTTGATTTTGCGGATTTTGATTGGGAAGAAGATGCCCATCCGGAGATAGGGCGCAGTGAGATGGTCATGTATAAGCTCCATGTCAGAGGATTTACCAAGGATGCCGGAAGCCGCATCAGACACAAGGGCACATTTGCCGGCATTTGTGAGAATATTCCTTATCTGAAGGAGCTTGGCATCACGACCATCGAGCTGATGCCGGCCTATGAATTTGAGGAGCTGGTGAAGCCAAAACATCATGGGGATGAGATGGATTTTTCCAACTGGTCGCCCCAGGCGGTTGCCGGCTATCAGATGCTGAAAAAAAATACAGAGAAAAAAGAGACAACTCCGGCCAAGATCAATTACTGGGGCTATGGACCGGGCAATTATTTTGCGCCAAAGGCAGGCTATAGCGCCGGTCCGGATGCGCCTACCGAATTCCGCCAGATGGTACATGCGCTTCATGGGGCAGGCATGGAATGCATCATGGAAATTCATTTTTCTGAGCAGGAAAATCCAAATTTTGCTGTAGAGGTACTTCGTCACTGGGTGCTTTCCTATCATGTGGACGGCTTTCATCTCATCGCATCCCAGAGAATTGTAGCCAGTGTGAGCTGTGATATTTTGCTGCGGCGCACCAAGCTGTTTGCGGACAGCTTTCCGGGGGAGGCATGGGAGAGCAGCGATTCCTATCCCCATCGCTTCATATATAATGATGATTTTCTGTATGCCGCCCGTATGCTGATCAATCATGCCAACGGCAATCTGGTTGAATTTTTTAATCAGCAAAAAAAACAGCATCCCCAGATCGGATTTGTCAACTATATTG